>VERF01000010.1 GCA_018882895.1 Candidatus Kapaibacterium sp. | reverse complement strand
TGAAAGAGTCCATTCCTTTCCATGCAGCCCCATTCCGGCAAGTACCCGAACGTATTCATCAAGCTCTTCATCCAATTCGGGCAACTCAGCGCTATGCTTTTGCAGTTCCTCTACGATTGCCTCGACATTGTCATTTGGAGCAATGATCAGGTACGACAGTTCGCTCGGCGATGCAGTGCGAACCACGAGCATCCCTTCCGCGGACGGTACTTTGCGCCATTGCGACATTCCCAGATCGGAGACGTCTATGCCAACGATATCACCCGTCACATCGGCGGCACGTGGTCCCATGATCTCTATCATGGACATCTGATCTGTAAGATCCTTGAGGCGTACATCATCCATGATGACGTACTTTCGTATCCACGACAGGATGTCCGATGACGTGTCCGCGGAGCCAATAAGTAGCGCATCATCAGTGTCCTGAAGAACTGTCACAACGTCAATGATCCGCGCCTTTTCCGTCAGTAGGACAGTCTGCCGACCGCTTCCTGGTGCAACCGAGCGCATGTCATTGGTGGTGAGGCGGTGGAGTAGATCGATACGATCAGCTCCTGTCATGCGTATGACACTGCGACGTGGCCGCATGACCCATGCGGCCTGTTGGCGGCAAAGGGTAACGCGTCTGATTCTATCGTGTTTGTCCGGGGTCATTGTCATGATTTTGCTATGAAACGACTGCAAACCTACGAAACGCTTTCCCTCCTGACGGTGGCCCTCGTGCTGATGCTGGCCAGCGTTGGAGGATCGGCGCAGCGTTCGCCATATCGGGTTTTCTTTGTCGATAAAGGTGCTGATTCCTTTGTCCCCGGCAGCCCCCTGTATGACTCCACCCTGGCGCAGTATCATCCGCACGCGTTGGAGCGACGAGCCCTGGCCGGAATGAACCCCCTGCTTGATGCGATGGACCGACCCATTGACAGAGGCTATCTCGGGCAGATCCTAAGCATAAGCGACAGCTTGCTGACGTCGAATCCCTGGTTCAACTATGCGGTGGTTGGACTGACACCGGACGAAGTCGATCGCGTCAAGGCACTTGATTGCGTCAAGGGCCTTGCTGCTGCCAACTCGATCATGTATCGTTTCAGCAAGCCTGAAGACTGTTCGCCGGTTCCGGTGAATTACCAGTACGACATGCTTAGAGTGGGCAAAGTCGACGAGCTGCATGATGCGGGAGTGTTTGGTCAGGGGGCTCGCATCGGCCTTATCGACAACGGATTCCGTTGGAAGACAATGAGTAGTCTGTCTCACGTCAACGTCGAATCTGAGTATGACTTCATCTATCGACGTCCGACTACTGCGAATCAATCGAATGACGTAGCAGGCCAGGATGAGCACGGCAGCATCATAATGTCAGTAGCTGCGGCATGGCATCGCGACTCGGTCATGGGTGTGGCTCCATTCGGCACCTACCTGCTTGCCAAGTCAGAGGACATGCGCTATGAGCGACGCATTGAGGAAGACCTCTACGTCGAGGCGCTCTGGTGGCTTGAACGCAGTGGAGTTGACATCTCGAGTTCATCACTCGGTTACCGTACGTTCGACTCAACGGAGTCGTCGACACCGTATGATCTGCTTGATGGGTCGACAACCTTTCCGGCTCGTGCCATCAACCTGGCCTCCAAGCGAGGAGTTATCTGTCTGACGGCTGCCGGTAACAGCGGACCGTCCTCGCAATCGATCATCACGCCAGCTGATGCCGACAGTGCGCTGGCTATTGGGGCGATTTCGCTTGACGGCGTCACGGCATGGAGCAACTCGTCCTTTGGTCCGACGCCAAAAGGTCGTCAAAAGCCCGAGTTCGCCGCTCCCGGGCAGCGTGTACCGGTGCAGCAGCTCAATGGAGCGGTGGGCCGCGCCTCCGGCACCTCCCTTGCCACGCCGTATGCAGCCGCACAGGTTGCCTTGCTGCGTCAGCTGTATCCGAGTGCACATCCTAGCTTTCTGCGGCAGGCCATGGTGCAGGCATCGAGCTATGGCGTGAATACCGATTCGGTTCTCGGACACGGCGCGATTGATGTTGCTCGGGCTGCGCGGCTTCTGGGCCCCTCAGTTCCCGAGCCCGCAGTCGTGGTTGTAAGCGGAAAGATGGTCATCCTTGCACCTATATTCTCTCCGGATACGGTTGAGCCTGTTCTCTATCAACGTCCGCGCACAGATGCGGCCGAGATCGCCATCAACGGCGTGCATGTGTCGGGCGACTGGTATGCGTTTACTCTGCGGGACGAGCTATTCACAGCTGATGTGTCTCACGTCAGGATCGTCGTCTCGAGTAAGGTCACGGGAAGAACGTTTGCTTATCCCGTAGGAGCAGAAACGATGCGAGTCCAACGCAACTTCGTCTCAGTGCCCTGTGGTATGCGCCTACCATCAACGATCGTGTCCGTGAACGATGATCTGATTGCATCATCACATGCTACGGTAGCAGGAGTTCCCCTGTCGGCCGACGTACGTGAGCTTGTCGTGCATGGATTACGTGAAGCCCCCTTATCGGTTCGACTCGTTCATGCTGTCACCGGTATGTCTGTGCCATGCAGTATTGCACGACACGACGCGGGGTCGACGTCCGTCATCGCCGCAATGTCCCTTCCGACCGGTACATGGTTCCTGGAATGTCACATGAACGGTTCGGTCCTTCACCTACCATTGCTGGTACTCTAAGCACAATGACCGTATTACTGACCGGTGCCGGTGGCCAACTTGGACAGGTTGTCGCAGCGTATCTGACCGAGCGATCAATCGATGTGATCGCTGCAGACCGCGACCGCGTTGATCTGTCGAATCCTGCTGATTGTGAGCGCTTCGTTCATGATCACGCTTCATCGATACATGCCGTCGTGCATCTCGTTGGTGGCATTCGTGCTGGCCAGGCCATTGCCGAGACGTCGCCGGATGACGTCGCAGCAATGATGGACTTGAATTTCATCACAACATTCAATGTGTTGCGCGCTGCCATTCGTCAGCTCATTTCCAATGGCGGCGGTAGCATCGTCACCGTAGGAGCCAAGGCCGTCCTGCAACCCGAAGCCAATCGTGCCGCCTACGCTGCGGCAAAGGCTGCCGTTGTGTCGTTGACGCTTTCTGCGGCTGAAGAAGGCCGTGAGCATGGCATCCGTGCCAACTGCATCATTCCTGATGTGATCCGTACGCCTGCCAATCTCGAATGGGGCACACCGGAGCAGTCGCGCACGTGGGTCGATCCGTCAGAGATCGCCTCGGTGATCTATGATCTCATTCAGCCTACGTGCGCAATCAGTGCGGCTGTGATCCCAATGTTCAAGACTACCCGGGGCAGCACGTGAAAGAGCAACAAGAGAAGGGGCAGATGCGATCGACCTTTGGTTTTCTGCTCCGCTACTATCGGCCCTATCGCTGGTCGATGATCCTTGCGCTCACCTTCATGGTTCCGAGCAGTGGCGTTAGCCTGCTCTTTCCCATGCTGACGGGCAACATCATCGATCAGATCCTGGCCAACAGTGAGGCAACATCACTGATGAATACCGGTGGTTTGTTCCTTGGACTGCTTACGGCACAGGCCATCGTCGGTTACGTTGTCTCGGTGACACTCTCGCGCACGACCGAGCGAGTGATCGCCTCGATACGATCGGATCTCTACGAGCATATCGTCCGGCTGCCCCTTTCTCGAATGTCCGGACACCGCGTGGGTGAATTGTCATCGCGTCTGTCGAGTGACATGACGCAGATCCAGGAGACTTTTTCGTTTTCTCTGCTTCAACTTGTTCGGCAATCGATCTTCCTCGTCGGCTCCATCGTTTTGATCCTTGCAACGAGCGTTCGGCTCACGATGCCGATCATCATTGGAATGCCGATTATCGTGGGTGCCGGTGTTTTGATTGGGCGACGTTTGCGTAAGCTCAGTACGCGCACGCAGGACGCATTGGCGCGTACTTCCACGATCATCGAGGAGTCGCTGCAGAGCATCTCGGCCGTGAAGTCGTATGTGCAGGAGCCCCATGAGATACGGCGCTACTCTGATTCTCTCGGGGAGTATGTTGGCCTTGCCGTGAAGGGGGCTCGCCTTCGTGCAGGATTTGTGACGTTCATCATCTTTACCGTCTTCGGTGGCATTGCCGCCGTTATCCTATACGGAGCCCGCCTTGTCGAGTCTGGCGATCTGAGGCTGGGTGAGCTGTTGTCGTTCCTTATGTACGCGATGTTCGTCGGAGGCGCTCTGGGATCATTCGCGGAACTCTATGGCCAGATCCAGAAATCACTAGGTTCGGCTGTTCGGATAAGAGAAATCATGGCTGAGCCGACCGAGGAAGTTGGCTGTGATCAGCCGGCCGTGAGGTTGTCGTCGATTGAACTCGACAGCGTGTCTTTCCGATATCCGGATCGTCAGGACATGCTGGTGGTGAACAGCATCAGCATTAACATTAAGGCCGGTGAACGCGTTGCCTTCGTTGGTGAGAGCGGCTCCGGAAAGTCAACCACGGCTGCCCTGCTGCAGAGGCTGTATGATCCCACGCTAGGTACGATCCGTTACAACGGATTTGATGCAGCGTCATATTCTCGCGCTCAGGTCAGACGCAGCGTTGGCGTCGTGCCGCAGGACATTGTGCTCTTTGGTGGAACCATCGAGGAGAACATACGATATGGGCGTCCGGAAGCATCTTTTGAAGACGTGCGAAAGGCAGCTGCTGATGCAAATGCACTCGATTTCATTGAGCGCTTCCCAGAAGGATTTGGCACTCTAGTTGGCGAACGTGGTCTAAAGCTCAGCGGCGGACAACGACAGCGTGTTGCAATTGCTCGCGCACTTCTCAAGAATCCGTCGATCCTCATCCTTGACGAGGCGACCAGCTCACTGGATGCCGAAAGCGAGCATCTGATTCAAGATGCTCTCGAGCGACTCATGGCAGACCGCACGACGGTGATCATTGCTCACCGGTTGAGCACCGTGCGTACATGCGATAGGATCTTCGTCTTTTCAGCAGGGTCAGTCATCGAGTCTGGCACGCATGATGAATTGCTGCGTATCGGCGGTCTCTACAGTCATTGGTGCGATCTTCAATTCATTCGTTGATTAGCCCCTTGTTAATCCTCGAAGAGGATTTATATTTGCACTCCGTTTTTAAGAAACGGGCCCATAGCTCAGCTGGGAGAGCGCTTCAATGGCATTGAAGAGGTCAGCGGTTCGATCCCGCTTGGGTCCACACAACGTCGGTAGATGGGATCGTAGCTCAGCTTGGTTAGAGCGCCGCCCTGTCAAGGCGGAGGTCGCGGGTTCGAGCCCCGTCGGTCCCGCTCCATCTTCCGGGAACAACGTCCACCCTCTTAAAGGGTGGACGTTTTTTTTTGCTATGCAAACCCGCATTCTCGGGAACGACGGCCTGAATCAGTCACCCACCTCCCGATCCCTTGAACGCGTCCTCTTCATCGGCGAAGAAAAGGTTGAACGACGTCATGGAACCGTAGATGCGAGTGATGTAGCTCTGCAGCTTGATCTTTTCACCCACTTCAAGACTTTTATTGGAATTGATCTGCTGCTCGAGAACGCGCAGGTTATCGCGCATCATCACGATCTTGTGCATGAAGCGTTCGATCGACATCTCATGCTGCTTCAGGCGATCGTCAGAGGGTTTGAAAATCATGGTTCCGTGTTGCCACCGTGGGGCAACCTCGACGCGTGCCGTCTGTTCGAGCTCGCGAGCGACCATCTGAGCAAGAAGTTTCAGTTCGTCGCGTTCCATCTGCTTAGCCGTGTCATGGTGAACAGAAGAGCGGTCTTGATCGCATCGCCCGCTAAAAACGGGGCCACACCCATCATCAAGCTGTTATCGGTTCCGACAAACAACGAAAGAACAGCAGCGCCACACACCAGAATGAGTGCCTGAGCCGAGATGATCGTCAGAAAGAGACCAGCCGCGCTACTGGTTGCGCCTGCATCCCGCAGACGGCCAGTAAGAGCTGCCGCGAGTGCGAACCCGACAAGGTAGCCCGAGGTTGGACCCCAAAGCGCTGTGAGCGACTCAAAACCTGCAAAGACCGGCGCACCGAGTGCGCCAAGCGCAAGGTATCCGCCTACGGCACCTAGGCCGGCTCTATATCCAAACAGAAGAGGCCAGGCGATAACGGCGAAGGTCTGTCCGGTTATAGGCACGGGTGTGAACGGAAGCGGCACGCGCACCTGAGTGCAAAGCATGATTGCGACAATGCCCGAAAGAGACAGAAGAACAGTCTGCGAATCGGCAATGCGTCGCAGATCGAGGGTTGTTGGTTGTGTGTTGTTCATGGGCGCAAAAATGTGAATAAAGATGCACTCTCATCATTCCTTCAAGGCACCGGCTGTCAGTCCTTCAATGATGCGTCGTTGAAACATCACGAATAGAACGATGATCGGCGCTGCGGCGATGCTTGCACCTGCCATCAGATGCCCCCAGTCGATCGATTGTTTGCCAAGGTAGAATGCAAGACCGACCGGAAGAGTTCTATGTGCTTCGTCGTTGGTGAACAAGAATGGAAACAGGAAAGAGTTCCAGTTCGACAGAAAGGTGTAGATGGCCAGAACTGTCAGAACAGGTCTGCAAAGGGGCGCTACGATCTTGGTGAGAATGTACCACTCGCCGGCTCCATCAATGCGTGCGGCATCTTCCAGTTCTGCAGGCATCGATTCGATGTACTGGCGCACAAGAAAGATGCCGAATGGTGTCACTAGCCACGGTACGATCAGAGCTGCGTATGTGTTTATCCAGTCGAAGCTCGCAACAAGCCGGTAGAGCGGGATCATGATCACCTGCTGTGGGACGGCAAGAACGCCAAGGATTGAGGCAAACAAAAGCCCCTTACCCGCAAAACGTCGGCGTGCAAAGGCATATCCCGCCCATAGACAGAAGACGACGTTGCCGGCCGTAACGACCGATGCCACCAACAGCGAATTGATAAAGTAGCCGAGAAAGTTGTCCGACGTCCACGCGTCTGCATAGTTGATCGCAACGGTCGGCGCTGCGATCATCTGGCCAAGTGACGTGTACTGTTCCGGCGAGGACCGCAGCGAGACAAGGATCATCCAGGCCATGGGGGCGATCATTCCAAAGGACACCACCACCAGAAGTCCTATCGTGAGCATGCGCCCAATGGTGAGCCGATTGCGCATCATCTGCGATACAGGCCGTGTAGGCCGATAAAGTCGCGCACGGCTTTCGTGGTAAGGTAGTTGATGCTCTTGTGCTGTCGCACGCGAAGTCGAATGTCGGTCGAGGAAATCTCCAACAGTGGCGCATTGATCCAGATCGGCGATCTGCCTTCCACGGTTAAATTCTCGGTGAGCCGCTCTTCCATTTCCGGGGTCAACAGGAAGGGGCGCCGCACGACGCATAACTGAGCAGCCCGCAACAGTTCCTGCCAACGATGCCATCTGACGAACTCCACGGCCTGATCGCTTCCGATGAGGATGAAGAGTTCGGAACCAGGGTGCTCGGCCTGCATTGAGGCCACGGTGTCGATCGTGTATGAAACGCCGCCGCGTTGGACCTCAACATCACTGACGTGGAACATCGGGTGCTGCTCGGTAGCAAGACGTACCATCTCGAGGCGCTCGGTCGCCGAGGCCAGCATCGGATCATCGATCTTAAAGGGCGACTTGGCCGTTGGAACGAAGTAACAACGATCCAGATCGAGTTGATCAACAAAGCGATCTGCGATGATCAGGTGTGCGATGTGAATCGGATTGAACGACCCACCAATGATTCCGATGCGCATGATTGTACCTGAACTACTGCAACAGCAACAATGATGAGGCCATAACAGCCATACCGGCGATCATTCCGTACACGCTAAGATGGTGTTCTCCGTAGTCGCGTGCTGCAGGCAGGAGCTCATCGATTGAAATGAAGACCATGATTCCGGCCACCATACCAAACAGAATCCCCATGACGAGCGGGCTCATGATAGGAAGCAGAAGAAGGTAGCCAATGACAGCTCCGACTGGCTCGGCCAAACCTGACAGAAACGACCAGAAGAAGGCTTGCCGACGATCATTGGTTGCGTAGTACACCGGGATACTCACGGCAATACCCTCTGGGATGTTGTGGATCGCGATGGCAATGGCAATGGCAAGACCAAGACTCGGATCATGCAGTGCGCTGACAAACGTGGCCAACCCCTCGGGGAAATTGTGGATGCCTATGGCCAACGCAGTCATGATCCCTACGCGCATGAGCATGTTGCGCTTCTTGTACTCGGCGCTGCGTTCCGGATCATCCATGTACTCAACGCTCATGTTCTCGTGCGGGTTTTCGTACGTGGGCACGAGTTTGTCGATGATCGCTATAAGCGCGATGCCGCCGAAAAATGAGGCAACTGCATACCAGTGTCCCTTCACAGACCCGAAGGACTCTGTCAGGGCGACGACAGACTTGTTGAGGATCTCAACAAATGAGACATAGATCATCACGCCTGCCGAGAATCCGAGCGACAGAGACAGTGTCTTGGTGCTGGTTCTCTTCGTGAAAAAAGCCATGGCCGAGCCAACGCCCGTTGCTAGCCCCGCCAGAAGCGTGAGCGCAAAGGCGTAGCCAACGGCATGCATATCCATATCAGGCCAATGTCTTGACCAGTGTCGATGCGGTTGCACGACGTCCGTGGACGACGTTCAACGAGACCATCGAACGGTTCGGGCGGCAACGTGCTTCGAATTCATCCCGGAACTTCTCAATGAAGCCCTTGACAGGCCAGGCTGCTGCATCACCAAGGGCGCAGATGGTGTTGCCTTCGATGTTCGATGCAACGCTGTAAAGCAGATCAATGTCTGAAGCAGTCGCGTCGCCATGCTCGATTCGATGCAGCACCTTTTCCATCCAGCCGCAACCCTCGCGGCAGGGTGTACACTGACCACATGACTCGTGATGGTAGAACCTGGCAATGCGAAGAGTCACAGCCACCACATCCGTATCCTCATCCATCACCATGATCCCGGCCGTACCGATGTGCGTGCCAAGCTTCTTGAGTGACTCTTCGTCCATCCGAACTCCTTCGATCTCGTCTCCACGCATCGGTGGCATTGAGGAGCCGCCGGGGATAATGGCCTTGACCTTCTTATTGCCTGGGACGCCTCCGCAGACGTTGTCGATGATGTCCGTTAGGAGCGTGCCTGTCGGTAGTTCGTAGACGCCGGGCTTGTTGACGTGTCCGCTTACGCCAAAGAGGATCGTACCGGAGTGACCGGGGGCACCGATGGCTGCATAGGCGTCGGCACCCATGGCAATGATCGGAGGAACAGTGGCGATGGTCTCGACATTGTTAATAGTGGTGGGCATGCCCCATAGACCCTTGTTTGCAGGGAAAGGGGGCTTGTAGCGTGGGTATGCCCGATCTCCTTCCAGGGAGTTCATCAGCGATGTTTCTTCGCCGCAGATGTAGGCACCGGCACCCTTGTGCACAACGATGTCGATCGTGTAGTCTCCGCCGAATGTCTTCTTCATTCCCTCGCCGATGAGCCCCTTGGCATAGGCCTCATCTACGGCCGCCTGCATCATATCGACCCATGCGTGGTACTCACCGCGGATATAGATGAAGGCCATCTTGATGCCCATTGCATAACCGGCAATGAGAATCCCTTCGATGAGCTGATGAGGATTGTACTCAAAGATCTGACGGTCCTTGAACGAGCCAGGCTCTGATTCGTCGCCATTGATCGCGAGGTACTTCGGCTTTTCGTCGCCCTTCGGCATAAAGGACCACTTCAGACCGGTCGGGAAACACGCACCTCCACGCCCTCTCAGACCGGAGCGCTTTACCTCATCGATGACGGCGTCAGGCGTCATCGACAGGACCTTGCGGTAGGCATTGTAGCCCCCGTTGGCAATGTAGACATCAGCCTTGTGCAGGTCGGCGATCTTCGGAAGGACGAGATGTGGAGCGGTGTACATGTGCATCCTGAAAATGATGGCAAATATAACGTGCCGGGCAACGAGGCCGAATCATTGCATGCGGACTGATTCGACGACAACGGCCAGACCCTGGCCGACACCGATGCAGAGTGCTGCGGCACCGAATCGAACCTCACCGCGTCTCATCTGCCTGACAAGGCTTCCGAGGATGCGCGCCCCGCTCATTCCCAGAGGATGACCGATAGCGATGGCACCGCCGTTGACGTTGACGCTGTCAGCATCAAGTCCAAGGTTGCGAATGCAGGCGATGGCTTGGGCGGCAAACGCCTCATTGATCTCGATAAGGCCAAGGTCCTCAACACTTATCCCAGCTCGCGAGCAGGCCTGTTGGATAGCACCAACTGGTCCGATGCCCATAATGCGCGGATCGACACCGACGGCTCCGGATGCCATGACGCGTCCATACACATACGCACGAAGCTGCGGCTGACGCTCGAGCGCTTCCTCGCTGGCAAGGATCATCATGCCTGCACCGTCGTTGAGCGTGGATGAGTTCCCAGCAGTGACAGTTCCTCCCTTTCGGAAAGCTGCGCCGAGCGTGGCAAGACGCTCAAGAGATGTGTCCCGCCGTGGCTGCTCATCGTGTTCAACAATGATCGCTTCACCCTTTTTCTGTGGTATCCGAACCGGAACGATCTCCTCGGCATGGATCCCGGCGTCACGAGCCTGACATGCGCGTGCGTGACTCCTGAGTGCAAACTGATCCTGATCTTCTCGTGTGATTCCCCAGCGCTCAGCGATATTCTCGGCCGTCTCGCCCATTGTTTCCAATGGGATGATCTTCTCAAGGCGCACATTCGGATAGCGCCATCCAAGTGCCGTGTCGTAGGCGGTGATATTGCCAAACATTGCCCCGCCCGAGACGTTTTTAGGAAGGCTGTACGGGGCCCTGGACATGCTCTCGACACCGCCGGCGATGACCAGATGGTTTTCCCCACTGGCGATGCCACGCATTCCCTGGATCACCGCTTCCAATGATGAGGCGCACAATCGGTTGACGGTGACTCCGGGAACAGTCTTCGGAAGCCCCGAAAGGAGAACAGCCATGCGGGCGATGTTCCGATTATCTTCCCCGGCCTGATTGGCACATCCAATGATGACGTCATCGATTGACGAAGGGTCGAGCGAAACTCGATCAACGAGTGCGGCAATAAGATCGCCGGCCATGTCGTCGGGTCTGACTGCCGAGAGAGCGCCTCCGTAGCGTCCGACAGGAGTTCGAAGGGGTTCAAGAATGTAGACTGGTTTCATGCTGGTGCCATCGTTGACAGTTGGTTCAAGAGGTGCCTGGAAGAACTCCAAGCGAGACAGAGATCAGATCGAAGCACGATTTCTCTGAAGCTTCGCAAGTGCATCCGTCCAATCGGCCTTCTTTTGGCGTTCAATCTCAATGATCTCGGGCTTGGCATTGGCTACAAAGTTTGGATTGGAGAGCTTCTTATCAACGCCGGAAAGCGCTGCCGTGAGGCGCTCGATCTCCTTTGAGATACGTGACCTTTCTTTGTCGAAGTCGATCTTTCCGGCAACAACCAGATAGATCTCATTGCCACGGACGACATCAGCAACTGAGCCGGACGGCTTATCAAGATCACTGTCGATGACGAGCTCTGCGCAGCGAGCAAGTGCGGAAATGATCGCCCCTTGCGATGTGTAAAACGCCTTCTCTTCGGGACGCACACGGATGTAGACATCAAGGCGTTCACCGGGGGGAATTCCCATTTCGGCACGCTGACGGCGAAGAGCCTCTACCATCAACTGCAGAGTTGCGAAGCGTTCTTCGGTCTCAACGTCAATGTCACCTTCCCGGCACACGGGTGCGACCGAAGTTGATATTGAATCATCGGCCGCATGGCCGAACAGTCCATGCCATAGTTCTTCAGTGATGAATGGCATCACCGGATGCAGCAGATGCAGTGTTCCGTCAATGATCTCGAAGGCATTGTTGAGGATCGCAACTCGATCATTGTCGTCGGCTGCCTTCGAAAGCTGGACCTTGACAACTTCTACATACCAGTCGCAGAAGTCTCGCCAGATGAAATCATAGAGGATCTTCGCATACTCAGTGATGCGATACTCCTTCAGGGCAGCAGATGCTGCTTTTACGGTTGACGCATATCGTGATCGGATCCACCGGTCGGCCGTCGTTAACTGATACGATGCACTTGCCGTAGCTCCCTCTGAGAGTTCCTGCCTCTTGATCTGAAGGAATCGGCATGCGTTCCAGACCTTATTGGCGAAGTTTCTGCCCAGTTCCATCGATGCGATGTCTTGCGACTTCTCATCGATATCCAGACGAACGTCCATTCCAAGCGGAGCAAGGTAAATCATTGTGAATCGCACGGCATCGGAACCGTACTTCTCAATGATGTTGAGAGGATCGGGCGAATTGCCGAGAGATTTCGAAAGCTTGCGACCCTTCACATCTCGAATGATCGACGTGAAGTACACATCACGGAACGGAATCTCACCCTTGAACTTCAGGCTCGCCATGATCATTCGGGCTACCCAGAAGAAGATGATGTCCGGCCCGGTGACGAGCAAGTTTGTTGGCAGATAGTAGCTCATGAGTTCTTGAGCTTGCCGGCTCGGGGACTTTTCATCAGAAAACGGACCCTGCCAGCCCATGGTGGTCATCGGCCAGAGCCAGGATGAGAACCATGTATCGAGAACGTCAGGATCCTGAACCACAACATCCGTCGCAGACAGGCCAAGCTTATGTCTGGCTTCCGCTTCCGATAGAGCAGCTGTAAATCGCCCATCCTCTGCGTAGTAAACCGGGATTCGGTGGCCCCACCAGAGTTGGCGCGATATGCACCAATCCCGCACGTTCGACATCCAATGCTCGTACGTCCGCACCCAGTGTCCGGGATAGAACGTTATTCGGCCATCCCGAACAGCTTCCAACGCAGGTTCGGCAAGGGGCTTCATGCGCACAAACCACTGATCGCTCAGGTACGGTTCGACAGCTTCTTCGCCGCGTTCGCTGAAGCCGACATTGTGTGTGTAGTCTTCCTTGAGTTCCAATAGGCCTTCGTCTTCGAGACGAGCGACGACCTTTTTGCGAGCTACAAAGCGGTCCAGACCGTTGAACTCACCGGCCAGTTCATTCAGTGTTGCATCCGCACTGATACACTGGAGGATGGGAAGATTGTGGCGCTGACCGATCTCAAAGTCATTCGGATCGTGCGCCGGAGTGATCTTTACACATCCGGTTCCGAAAGCGGGATCAGCATAATCATCTGCAATGATAGGAACGCTCCGACCCGTCAGTGGAACGATAACATTCGACCCGATCAGATGACGATATCGCTCGTCGTTTGGATTCACTGCCACTGCGACGTCAGCAAAGATCGTCTCCGGACGCACGGTGGCCACCAGAAGAGCCCCCTGACCGTTTTCGAGATTGTACCGAAGCGTATAAAGATGCTCGCGGACCTCCCGAAAGATCACCTCTTCGTCCGAGAGAGCACTCTGGGCCACCGGCGACCAGTTAATGATCCGCTTGCCACGGTATATCAGCCCCTCGTCAAAGAGTCGTACAAAGACCTCGGCAACGGCCCTGCTGGCCGATTCGTCCATTGTAAATAGCGTACGCTCCCAATCGGCCGAAACGCCCAGGGTGCGAAGCTGCTCGAGAATGATCCCACCATAGGTATTCTTCCATTCCCAGACACGGCCAATGAAGGCTTCACGTCCAAGGTCGTGACGACGTAAGCCCTGTGATTTCAACTCCTTCTCTACCTTTGTCTGAGTCGCAATCCCCGCATGATCAAGTCCCGGGAACCAGCAGGTCTCGCGCCCATTGAGCCGTGCCCAACGGATGTAAATGTCCTGAATCGTGTTGTTGAGAACATGTCCGAAGTGCAGGATCCCAGTGACATTGGGAGGGGGCATCAGCACCGAATATGGTGTGCGCTCAGAGGGTGATGAGTGATAGATGCCGTCCTGTTGCCATTGAGCATACCAGCGTCGTTCGGCACCGGACGGAGAGTAGGTCTTTTCGAGAGTGTTTGGCATGGTCTGAGGTGATATTCGGTCCAGAGAAGAGCTCAAAGATAACCCATATCGTGGCCGAGGTTGTAAATACGTAATCAATCGACATGGTGCGAAAAACCTTACACACTAATATATTTGCGCTTCATGCGTTGTTGCAGCAGCATCGCATGGTAGCATCATACAATGCAGTATTCATCCGCAGAACGTCATTCAGGAGTTCGACATGACAACACGGTTTAGGGCATTCCTGCCGGTCGCGCTTTTCGGGGTCGCGATCGTGCTTGCGTCATGCACCTGCAAGATCAAGGAAGAGCAGCTTTCCCAGATCCGCCAGATCCGCACGCAGGACAAAGAAACAGCTGCCGAGATTTCCAAGACCGAATCGGAAAAGGCACGCGCCTCCGGCGAGCTCGCCTCCCGTCAGTCGGAAGTTCGCACCTGCAACGACAGGCTGTCATTCATCCAACAGAAGAAGGCCCAATGGCCGAACATCTGGGGTGATTGGGATCCGAACGCTCCAGAGGTCGAACCAGCTCCGGCACCTGCTACCCAACCAAAGAAGAAGTAAGCCAAGAAAGGAACCCAGAACATGAAGACGACACTCGCAATTTTGATCGTGTGTGCCTGGTTCGTGCCTGCCTTGGCGCAAGAGGTACCACCACCACCGGTAAGCAAGGCCGATGAATTGCTGACATGCGATGAGGCAGACGCTCGCATCAAGCAGCTTCAAGGTGACTTGGACTCGCAAAAGAAGAAGTTGGCCAGCCTGCAGGGCGACGTCAAGAAGTTTGAAGCGGACATTGCCAACTCCGTTGAGGCACTTAAGAAGTGTGGCGATCAGATCAACACGTTGGTTGGTGCCACTGATGCTGACGTTGCAGCTTATCGCGAAAAGATCGGACGCCTCGAAGGACGCGTGCGTGAAATGCAGCGCCTCAGCGATGACGCTCTGGCCGATCGTCAGGATGAAGTCAAGCAGCTTCAGCGCTCGCTCAACGAACTTGCTCGCCAGCAGATGGCAATGATCCCTGAGTTCTATGACCGCATCACTGCGCTGCGTCGGAACATCAAGGGGCTGTATCGTGAGAAGCGCATCAAGGGGTACACGGTTGGAACATGGGCTGAGAACCGTGACTGTCTCTGGAACATCGCCGGACGCACGGAGATATACGCCGATCCGTTCATGTGGCCGAAGATCTGGCAGGCAAACACCAATCAGATCAAGAACCCTGACCTCATCCAGCCAGGCTGGGTCCTGACTGTCCCTCAGGCAGGTCCAAAGACATCCGAGGAGATGAAGGCCGAGCGTTCCTACTGGCGCAAGAAGCGAGCCATGGAAGCGCAACCGGCAAGCGGTGCGACTGCTCCAGCAGCTTCGGGATCATCGAAGTAAAGCCCACTTCCCTATTATGACTCACATGCAAGGGCCGATCACAGTGTGATCGGCCCTTGTTGTATTTTCACGACGCCATGCATATCGTAGAAAAGAAAGTCAAACTCTCCGATGTCAACCCTGTTGAGTTGCTGGGTCCGAACGAGCAACACCTGCAGTTGATCGAGAACAAATTCGATACCTCTATCACGGTCAGGGGCGATGTGGTTACCCTCCGTGGTGAACCTGTCGAAGTGCGGAAGATCGAGCAGATCTTCACTGAATTGATGCACACGCTCAAACGCACGGGTCGTCTGCAGCTTGCCGACGTGTCAATGATCACGGACCTTGTTGAGAGCGATCGTGCGGCGGCTGTCCCAAGTTCAATGAGCAAGGAAGAGCTCGATTCGGTGATACTCTGGGGTAAGCGCGAAATGATCCGCGCTCGGACACCGCGTCAGATGGAATACTACACGAAGGTTCGTTCAAACGATCTGGTGTTTTGCATTGGCCCTGCAGGAACTGGCAAGACATTCCTGGCCGTTGCAATGGCTCTTGCTGCTCTGCGTGCCAATGAGGTGAGCAGAATTATACTTTCGCGCCCAGCGGTTGAAGCCGGCGAATCGCTCGGCTTTCTTCCCGGTGATATTTCCGAGAAGGTCGACCCCTACCTTCGCCCCTTACTTGATGCCCTCAGCGACATGGTCAGCCCGGATAAGCTTAAGGGCATGCTTGAGAAGAGAATCGTAGAGATCGTTCCTCTTGCCTATATGCGCGGCCGCACGCTCAACAACTCGTTCATCATACTCGACGAAGCACAGAACGCCACACGCACTCAGATGAAGATGTTCCTGACAAGGCTCGGGCGTAACTCCAAGGCAATCGTCACCGGTGACGTTACGCAGACGGATCTGCCGAAGAAGCACGAGTCGGGCCTACCCGACGCAGAGCGTCTCTTCAGCGGTATTCGTGGCATTGATTTCGTTCATTTTGACAAGGCCGACGTCGTGCGCCACCGACTGGTGGCGGAGATCGTCTCTGCCTACGAGCGTGCCGAAGCACTGGCTTCAACGACTGAGAAGGCATTTACTCGTCAATGAACGATGTCATTCAGTTAGGGTTTCTGTCGATCTCATGGCTCGACCTGGTCGACATCGGGATCGTGGCCATTGCATTTTGGTTCGTCTACCGAAGCCTGCGCGATACTCTGGCTTTGCAGGTGTTATTCCTGCTGTCGATACTACTTGTCTTGAGCTTCTTCACAGAGGCTCTGGGACTCGAAACGGTCAACTGGATCCTTCGACGCCTTGGTGATATCGGCCTGATCGCCTTCGTGGTATTGTTTCAGCCTGAACTCAGACGTCTGGTCTTGCTTCTGACCAGGGGGCGGGTGTTTCGACTGTTCCTTCGGTCTCGATCCAGTGAGGTGATCGACATCGTGTCCGATGCGATCGAAGATCTTTCATCATCACACATTGGAGCGTTGATCGTTTTCTCCCGTGCTGATCATGTCAAGGTAACAGTAGACACGGGTGTGCGACTCAATGCAAGTGCGTCATCCGAGCTCATTTCATCGATCTTCAATCCTCGGTCCCCTCTTCATGACGGCGCAATAGTCATCGATGGTCAACAGATCGTTGCTGCACGATGCGTTTTGCCGCTGAGTACTACGCAACGGGTAGGTTCGCGTACGCTGGGCACGCGCCACCGAGCCGGCTTAGGACTTTCGGAGCAAGCAGACGCTGTGGTGGTGATCGTTTCTGAAGAGCGCGGTTCGGTAAGCTTGGCCTACGGCGGCGAGCTCGAACTTGATATCCCCTTGCCGATGGTGCGAAACGCGCTCCAGCAGCGCATCACGTCGATCCTTGCAGCATAACGTCGTCATCTCTCGCTATCGAATGAACAAGAACCCACAACGTCAGGCCACCCCTTTTGAACTTCAACGTCGATCTCTCATCGAATCACTGAGGGGGCGAGGCATTCAAAATGAGGACGTGCTGCGTGCCATGTACGCCGTACCTCGAGAAGCATTTGTGCCGGAAGCATTGGCCATGCGGGCCTATGAGGATTCGGCTCTCCCGATCGAGAAGAAGCAAACGATCTCTCAGCCTTACACTGTTGCGATCATGACGCAGACTTTGGATCTCAGCTCGCCGAGTCGTGTTTTAGAGATCGGCACCGGCAGCGGATATCAGGCAGCCGTGTTGGCCGCCATGGGACACAAGGTGGTCTCGATCGAACGTCACGCGGCTCTTTCACAAAGAGCGCGCACAACCCTGCATCTTCTCGGTTTCGATGTTGTTTGCCGCATTGGAGACGGTACCATTGGATATCGTGAAGGGGGGCCCTACGATGGGATCATCGTTACGGCCGGCGCTCCGGATGTGCCGGAGATCCTGGCCCGACAGCTGACAATAGGCGGTAAGATGGTCATCCCCGTGGGAACCTTAGTACAGCAGGAACTTTACCGTGTGGTGCGCACAGCAGAAGAATCCTGGAAGGCCGAACCACTGGGTCAGGCCAAGTTCGTGCCGCTGATTGGTCGCTCTGGATGGGATGAAACAACAGGTCGTTCGTGATGCGTCGCGTGCTGGTCATCGGTGGACCGACGGCAGCCGGTAAGACGGCTACGTCGTTGGAGTTGGGAAAGTTGATTCCCTGTGAGATTATCTGCGCAGATGCACGGCAATTGTATCGTCGTCTTGATATCGGAACGGCCAAGCCAACGGCAGACGAACGCGCGCGTATTCCACATCGCCTGTTCGATATTCTTGAGCCCCATGAGACAATCAATGCGGCCGAGTATGCACAGCGCGCCAGATCCGCCATCAAGGAAACATCCATTACAACTCTCCCAATGTTGGTCGGGGGATCGGGTCTGTATATCTCTGCGACTCTGGATGGTCTTTCCCCTGTCATCACAGACGTTGATGAGTCCATCCGAGAGAAGCTGCAGTTGGAGTTACACCAGCGCGGCAGAGATGAACTCTATGACGAACTGCGCCGCGTCGATCCGACAGCCGCTGAACTTTACAGTGACAAGAATCCGAGGCGCATCACAAGGGCTCTGGAGGTGTTCAGAGCAACGGGAAAGCCGATCTCGGAGTTCTGGAAACTCCCACCAGAGGCCCCTCCGTACGAAGCGATCTACATCGGGATCACGTGCGAGCGCGATGAATTGAAGAGGCGCATTGACGATCGCTGCGAAGCCATGTGGAACGATGGATTTCTGGAAGAAGTAGCCCAGCTGCTGGCATCAGGCGTCAAGCCATCAGCACAATCAATGCAGTCGGTCGGATACCGACAGGCGGCCGAGGTGGTTCTGGGTGAACGATCGCTTGACGATGCGATGGAACGTCTGAAAGTGATGACGTGGCAGTATGCCAAGCGGCAATTGACGTGGTTTACACGAGATTTGCGCTACGCATGGCTCGCTTCGGATCCACAATCGAATGCCCGAACGATATGGTCAATGCTGAGAGAACGGAACTGGATTGATGACTAGGACACTACTGACAATCATTTCGCTGGCCATACTATCGCCAGCTCACAACGGCAGAAGCGCACCAACAGACATGCGCGTGCCCGTCTCGGCCTTCACTCAAGAGGACAGTGCTGCGGCACTGCTGACTCTGCAGCAGCGTCTTGACAGGATTTTTACCTCAGGTGGCTATCGGCCCAATGGCATCTCTGCCAAAGTGGTCTCCCTTCGCACGGGGCGAGTGTTGTATGAACGTAATCCTGACCTTCCCCTTACCCCCGCATCAACGACAAAGCTCTTTACAACGGCCGCGCTGCACGCTTACATGGGACCGGAAGCGCGTCTTCTTACGGAAGCACGTACTGATGGAACGCTGACGTCGGATGGAACGCTGAACGGGAATCTATACTTGGTTGGATGCGGTGATGCCATGCTCACTGTTGGCGATATCGAAGACCTAGCCGACCGAGTCATCGCCAGCGGCGTGCGGCGCATCAGTGGCGCGGTGATTGGAGACGGTTCGCGTTTCGACGCGGTCACGAACCGAGCCATCTATTCGGGTGATCATGAGGACGTGGAAGCAACTGGATCGATCACTGCGCTGAATGTCCAACGGGGATCGATCGCGTTTCTCGTCAGCGCCAGCCGCTCAGGCATTGCAAGCGTTCAAGCGATTCCGTCTTCGGATGCCTTCACGGTTGAGTCCAGAGTACGAGTGATCGCCCCACGGCGCCGTTCGCCTGGACGTGTTCGCCGGGGCGCACCCGTAAATCGTGGTTCAGCGGGCAGACCAGCAAAACGGCGGCGCACATCTGTTCGGCGTAATGGCGATGCTCCCGAGCCACCCCGTCGCGTGCGACACTCTGTGGCCCGAATTCGAGTTGAGCAGCTGCCCGTGGCAAAGTCCGGGCAACTGCGTTTTGTCGTAACCGGAAGCATCTCTGTAGGCAGTACCGCCACAGTCTATGCTCAGACCCCTCGCCCGGCGCTGTTGCTGGCAGGAGTTCTGAGCCAGAGACTGCGTGCAGGAGGGGTGGCCGTTTCGACAAATGTGGCCGAGAAGCCCTGTCCGCCTGGCTCCGCGCGCGTTGCTGCCACGGGTCGCCCCCTGCTCGAATTCACAAGCGTTATCAATAAGAGAAGTGACAACTTTCTTGCCGAGCACGCCTTCAAGATGTGCGGTCTTCAGACTGGCGCAGCGGTTTCGACAGCCGAGGTTGCCCGCCGCGCAATCGCTCGTGCGATCGATTCTCTGGGAGTGAACCGAACGGGAATGACTCTGAATGATGGCAGTGGTCTTTCACGACGCAATGTTGTTTCGGCCTCTACGCAGGTGGATCTGCTTCGTGCATGTGACAGACAATCGTGGAGCAGTGAGTGGCACAGCTCGCTGGCTATTGCTGGCGTCGATGGATCGATTCGGCGTCGAATGATCGGTACACCTGCGATGCAGAATGTGCATGCCAAGACTGGCACACTCCGAAATGTGAGTTCTCTGTCGGGCTATGTCTCGACCCGTGACGCTGAGCCCCTTGCCTTTTCGTTCATCAGCAATGGCAGCTCCGTCTCGTCGTACAAAGCCGCTGAAGATGCGGCAGCCATTGCCCTTGCCTCATTCACTTGGAAGCCGGGTCAGCCCCTTATCATATCTCCTGCACCGACCAAACGCGACAGTTTGCAGGACAAGGTCAAGTCAGATCGGCCGTAAGGTTTCCTCGAATCCTGGCTGCAGCTCCGATAAGATCCGTGGCCATCATTGTTGCGGACCCTGTGCGTGCGATCTGCTCATCTCCGGCTACGGCATGAATCCATGCACCGACGCGTGTAGCGTCATATATCGTCATACCCTGAGCACGTAGGCCGGCGATGATTCCTGTGAGCACATCTCCTGCGCCGGCTGTTGCCATTGCAGGGTTACCCCGGGTAAGATAGGTGGTATGATCGCGATACACGGTGGCAGCTGGGACCTGTTTCGCGTGCACAACACAGCCATGCTGTTGCGCAACCTGAGCTGCATACTCGGCATAGTTTGCCGTGATCACATCCCTGTCGAGCTCCAACAAGCGAGCCAGCTCACCCAAGTGTGGAGTGATGATCAGCTCGCACGCACGATGTCGCAATAGCGGAAGACACCGAAGTCCATCGGCGTCCAACACGAGAGTTTGTTCAGGCGTCATCGTCTCGATGATCTGAGCCATGATTGCGATCGTACGGGGATTCGAGCCCATTCCGGGCCCCAGCGCGATAACACCCGCGCGTTGCATCCTTTGCATTATCACGTCTACGGATTCGGAGGCGATGGTCCCATCGTCATGGTGCGCCAGGCTCGTGGTCATGATCTCACGCGGCGTCAAAGGATGGACAGACGGTGTGGCCAGATCTACCAGGCCGGCTCCAATGGCAAGTGCAGCATGGGCCGACATTGACGGTGCGCCGCGCATGCCGAGTGTTCCGCCGATGACCAAGACATGGCCGAAATCGAACTTTGATGATCTGCGATGGCGCCGCGGTAACATTTGACCGATGTCGGATTCCTCAAGGATTGATCCGTCGCTGTGAGCCTCGCTCAGCTTGGCAGGAGCACCGATGGCAGCCACGTGAATTTGTCCACACACATCGGGTCCTGAGGCTCTGATGTGCCCCGGCTTGTAGCCCTCCATGGCAATGGTGTGATTGCAGCGCATGACGTTGGGATCGACAGAGCCGGTCAATGCATCTAGCCCGGTTGGAATGTCAATGGCAATCTTCAGAGCCGAAGAAACGTGAAGCCGCGCTGCAAGCGCCGAGATCGTGTCATTCAGCGGAAGCCTCGATCCCGAGCCAAGTAATGCGTCGATGATAACATCGATGCCATCCATCTCGAGGTCCGATTGGTGGTCATAACCATAGAGGCTCACCGCTGATGATAGTCGGGAACGTGCATAGGCGTTGCCCGGGGAAACATGCAGGTCAGGGGGCGGGCAGAGCACGATCACGCGGTGCCGCAAACTGAGTTCCGAGGCAATCATCAACCCATCGGCGCCGTTGTTACCGGGTCCACATGCGACGATGATCTTCAAAGTACTTCGATCAGGAAACTTCGACGCAATGATCTGCGTGATGATCGACGCAGCGCACGATGAAGCAATGGTTATAAGATCGCCCTCGGTCATACCCGCCGCGATGCATTCAGCATCAAGACTGCGTGAGGCCTGAGGGGAGAACATCTTGATCATCGTCAAGTAATATAGCCCCCAGACGGGGTAGGTTGCAGGATGACACACATGCGCAGTATGTTCGCCGCATGACAATCGCACGTGGCCGATACTTTCGGCGATTCTTCTCTGCCCTGCTCCTGGCGCTTTTTGTCGCTGGCTGTGGTGGCATCGATCCGGACGTTGTGCGGCCATTCTCCGGCATACGTGGTACGATTCGGTACGTCGGTGGCAGCGGCGCATGGCCGACGGACACGATTTATGATCTGCGCGTCGTTGCGTTTGAACGGAAGCCACAGATTCCAGAGGATGTTCTGGCGGCTATTGTTCAGCAGACGGCTGCCTTCAGTCCACAGATGCTGCCAACGTACC
Source organism: Candidatus Kapaibacterium sp. (assembly GCA_018882895.1). Lineage (GTDB taxonomy): Bacteria > Bacteroidota > Ignavibacteria > Kapaibacteriales > Kapaibacteriaceae > UBA10438. Next base: position 34,097 of record VERF01000010.1, on the reverse strand, counting down.
AGGATTCGACGCCCTACGTTCTCGAGGTTTTGGCAACGCCGCGAACGTTCGAATACGTTGTCGTTGCCCTGCAAAGCGGTCCTGATTTCCTAAAGGACTGGCTCATGCTTGATGTGTATTCGCCATCCGGAGATCCATCGGTTCCGGGTCGTATTGTCGTTCCGTCGGCCGGCATCATTGAGTTGGACTTCCGAGTCGATTTCAAGAATCTTCCTCCGCAGCCATTCCCATGATGCCTCCCTACCTGTGTGGTATTCTCCTGGCAGCGATGCTTTTGCTGGGCAGCCATGCGACGCCGGCACAGCGCCCGGCAACGTCTCGCGATGATCTCATCACTGTCTCTGGCACTGTCAAGGATGCAAAGACCGGTGAGGTGCTTCGCGGAGCTACAGTCCAACAGATCGGGGCAAATCGAGGTGGGCTTACCAATCTCAGTGGACTGTTTCGTGTGCGACTTCAGCGCAAAGACACAATCGCCGTGCGAGTGTCCTTCGTTGGCTACGAGCCGGAAGTGGTCGGGATCGATAATCCGTCCGACGGAATGCAGTTGCCCCCTATCGGCTTAAAGCAAGCATCAGGTCGTCAGCAAGAGGTCATCGTCTCGGCCAACAAGCGTGTGCAGGCCGCGCAGGACGTGCCGATAAGCGTATCGATCGTTAAGAGCGACGATCTGCAGCAGCGTGGCATTGTGCGCCTTGATGAGGCGCTTCGGTATGTATCGGGCATTAGCATTGCCCGCGACCAGGTCAACATCCGCGGCGCATCGGGCTTCGCACTTGGCGTTGGAAGTCGCGCCATGGTCTTGATGGATGGATTTCCGCTGATCTCGGGTGACAATGGCGATATCAAGTTCGACGTCATGCCGGTGGCCGACATTGAGCGAATCGAGGTCATCAAGGGAGCTGGCTCGGCATTGTACGGCACCGGCGCTCTTGGTGGCGTGATCAGCATCCTTACAAAGCAGCCGACCGAAGACTTCTCTGCCTCGGCCAGACTGTACTCGGGACTGTACACGGGTCAGCCGTATCCGCAGTGGGAATACATGAACGGCTTTCCTGTGCTTGGTGGAGCGGACGTGCGTATGGGACAGCGCCTGGGTGATCTGTCATACAGCCTCAGTGGTGGCTTTCGCTATGACCAGGGATTTCGTGCCTTCGATCGAACGGTGCGGGGCTTTGGTTTCGGCAAGATCACATATTCACTGAGCGATCTGACCTCGCTGAAATTGAACCTCTTTCATGCTGAGGATCAGCGTCAGAACTTTCTCTACTGGAAGAGCCTCGATGAGGCCACCCGCCCTCCCGCGGTGCAGGATGTCAATGAGCGCGTCATCACTTCTAAGACGGCCGTTGGACTCGAGTACACGTCCATCTTGTCGGATGTATCCTCACTTATCGTCCGATACGGTGTCTTCCGTACGATGTTTGCCAACACCTTCGTGAACGTCGACGCGCCCCCTGATAAGTCGATCGCTTTGGCTCATTCCGTTGATGTGCAGCATACGGCTTCGATCATGAGTGACCTGGCCTTGACCACCGGTTTGTCGGCGCGAATCAACTCGGTAACGAGTCCGATCTTTGAGCAGACACTTCAGACGATCTTCAGTGCGTTCACTCAGGCCGAGCTGAACATCGGCTCTGGTGCGATTGTTACCGCTGGTCTTCGAATGGATCGTGAGGAGACGCTCACGCTTGAGCCGCACCTCGAGCTTTCCCCGAAGCTTGGGGTCTCTTGGCCCGTCACTGATGAGGTTTCGTTGCGCGGTTCAATTGGACGTGGTTTTCGTGCACCCACGGTTGCCGAGAGGTACGCCAACACCCAGTATGGTCCGTTTCGCGTTCGACCCAATCCGAGTGTACTTGCCGAGAGTGCATGGTCTAGCGAAATCGGCGCATCATGGCGAAACACGAGCCTGATACCGTTCGAGCTGGACGTGGCGGTATTCGACAACGAGCTTTTCAGTCTTATCGAACCGACCTTCGATCTAACGGAGCCGGATATCCCGATCGTCTTCAAAAACATCACCCGCGCGCGCATTCTTGGCCTTGAGGCGACCCTACGTGTTGCTGCTTCAGAAGCGTTAATGGCTGAAACCGGGATCACTCTGATGGATCCGAAGGATCTGACGCTGGAGAGCATTCTGAAGTACCGAAACCGTGTGCTGTGGTACTCACGCATGATGTGGTCGCCAATTTCATCCGTCAGCATTCAGCTTGAATACCGGTACCAGGATCGCGTCGAGGCCATCGATGATCGGCTGAGTCTGTTCATCACAGATGCCGATATCCGCGTCCCGCTTCATATCGTCGACGCGAGGGTGTTCGTTGATGTATCACAGAAGATCCGTCTTGGCCTCATCGGCAGGAATCTTGCCAACTATGCCTACACGGAGTCAATCGGCAACCTTGGACCGACACGGGCGGTTCTGTTTCAGGCGGAGTATCGCTAAGGGGCGAATCAGTAACGCTCAAGAGAGAACGACTCTCCGAGGTAGCGCTTGCGGACCTCTTCGTTGGCGGCGATCTGCTCGGCTGTGCCGCTGACGAACATCGACCCGTCAATGAGGATGTACGAGCGGTCGGTGATGCTGAGCGTCTCGTGAACATTGTGGTCGGTTATGAGAACGCCAATCCCTTTGTGCTTGAGCTTCTGCACGATCTCCATGATGTCTTCCACTGCGATCGGGTCGATACCTGCAAACGGCTCGTCGAGCAGAATGAATTTCGGGTCCGTGGCCAGCGCGCGTGCGATCTCGCAGCGGCGCCGCTCGCCCCCTGAGAGCATGTATCCTTTGCTCTTGCGGATGTGACCGATACCGAACTCTTCGAGGAGCTCCTCAAGCCGCGCCTGCCGCTCAGAACGTTTCAGAGAACGTGTTTCGAGGATCGCCATGATATTCTCTTCGACGCTGAGTTTGCGAAAGATCGATGGCTCCTGCGGAAGGTAGGCCAGGCCAAGCCGTGCGCGTTTATACATGGGCATGGTCGTGATGTCAATCGAATCGAACATGACCTGTCCGGAATCAGGCGGAACCATTCCGGTGATCATGTAGAACGTTGTCGTCTTACCGGCACCGTTCGGACCGAGCAGTCCAACGCATTCGCCCTGGTGGACATCAAGTGAACTGCCCTTGACCACGACACGGCCCTTGTAGGCCTTTCGCAAGGCAACAGCCGTAAGAACGCTCTTTGATTCAGTTTCGGACACCACCACTCCGTGGACGTTTCTTCAGGGTCAGCGTGAGCGCCTTTTGCTGCTGACCGCGAAGTACCTTCACGGAAAGCTTCTGATTGACCTCACCATCAAGGATGGCCAATTCGACATCCTCGTCTCGAGTCGTCGGCGCACCATCGATGGCAATGATAACGTCCCCGGGTTCAATTCCTGCCTGATCCGCCGGACTATCTGCCGTGACCTGGTAGACAAGTACACCTTCGCTTGTTTCGAGCTGAAAGTACTTCTTCATCTTCTCGGATATCTGCTCAAGCTTCATGCCTGTCCAAAAGTCCCTGTCGATTGAGCCCCCACCCTTGAGCCGCTCGACGATACGCTTGACGCGGTTGATCGGTATGGCAAAGCCGATCCCGATGCTGCCCGAACCTCGTGAGCTGTTAGCGGTGGAATAGATTACGGTGTTGACGCCGATCACCTCGCCATTTGAGTTGACCAACGGGCCACCGGAATTTCCTGAAGAGATGGCGGCATCGGTCTGGATCATGTTCCTATACACGCGCACTTGACCATCATCGGCCGGTTGCGTGAAGCTCACTCCGTAGTTGGAAACCACACCTACCGTAACGGTTGGCTTTGCATTGTTATCGAACAGGCCGAATGGATTACCGAATGCTATTGCCCACTCACCGACGGCGATGTCATCGCTGTTTGAGAGCTTCAAAAACGGGAAGCCCGTGCCTTCGATCTTGAGCACGGTGACATCGGTCACCACGTCCGTGCCGACGATCTTGGCGTCGTGCTTCGAGCCATCGGTAAGCGTCACGACGATCTTCGTGGCCCCGCCAGCGACATGATCGTTGGTGACGATGTATCCGTCCTTGCTGATCAGAAAGCCGGAGCCAAGCGAGCGTACCTCATAGTCGCGTGCATAGCCTCGGGATCGATTGCCGAAAAACTGATCGAAGAATGGATCAGAAAAGAACCCCTCGAATGGATCGCGATAGACCTGCGTGCGTGTCTCGGTCACATTGATGCCGACGATGGCCGGCGAACACTGAGAAACGGCTCGCGTGATGGCATTACGACGACTCTGTCCAACATCATCCTGCTGGATCAGTATCGAGGTAGGGGGCTCTGGGGCGGCAAACATCGTGGCCGGATGAGCCGCCAGGCACAGCACAATGGCTGAGAGAACGGATTTGAAATGATTTCGCTTCATAGGACGGCTCATTCGTCGAATCGAACCGCAATTTATTGCGAATCCGGCTGGGTAAATTGCCGTATGCCGATCCGTGTAGCCGTGCCAATCCCGCGTCTGGAGCCCCTTACCTATGACCTTCCTGCGGGGCTCTCGGTGATGTGCGGAATGCGCGTTCTCGTGCCAGTAGGAAGCCGAACGCTCGCCGGCACAGTGGTCGACACGGATGCTACCGGAGTTGACGGCATGAAGCCGATTCTCGAGGTTCTGGATGAGACGCCCACGTTCTCGGAGGAAATGCTTGAGCTCACACGGAAGGTAGCCGATTACTATATGGCCGGCTGGGGTGAAGTTCTTTCAGCCGCCCTGCCGTCGTGGCAGAGACCCTCGTCAACGATTCGTATCCACCGGCTAAGAGCCGTTTCAAGCACCGAACTGAGCGAAATGAAGCGCCGCGCACCGCGTCGAGCAGCACTGCTGGAAGTTATCGATGATGTGCGCGGCGATGTCTCGCTGTCATACCTGCAAAAGCGTCTGCGCACATCATCTGTCTCAGATCAGTTACATGCATTGGTGCGCGACGGGTTCATCACGCTGATCACGCGTGCCGCCGTACCCCCTACCCGGCGCACTGTCCGCTCAGTGTGTGTTGCCGAAGGGTACCGAAGCGATGAATCTGCACTGCGTGAGCTGTTCGATCTGCTCGACCGCCGCGCCCCGAAACAGTCACTGGCTCTGGCAACCATTTGGATGGTCACCGGTGGCAGTGCCCGGCCGGTAGCGATAACGGAGGTGCTTCAGCGATCCGGTGTGTCAGCTTCGGTGGTTGATTCCCTCATCGAACGTGGAGCCGTTGAGCTCAGTCACGAGGCGGTCGACTTGTCGCAGGCCGAAGCGACACGAGCCGATGAAACTATGCTGGACATGACGCCCGCCCAGCAAGCGGCGCTTGAGCGGATCATCAAGGGGCTCAATGAACGCCGGTTCGACCCGATCCTGCTTCATGGGGTGACCGGTTCTGGCAAGACCCTTGTGTATCAGCATGCCCTTCGGCACATCATTGATGAGGGTGCAGCGGCGATCGTGCTTGTCCCGGAGATCTCACTTACACCACAACTCGGTGATCGTTTCGTTTCTGCATTTGGTGATCGGGTTGCCATTCTGCATTCACGCCTGACGGATGCTGAACGCTTGCATCAACTCGACCGAATTTCAAAGGGTGATGTTTCTGTTGTGATCGGTCCGCGCTCGGCGATCTTCTGCTCAATTCCTCGCCTGCGTCTAATTGTCGTGGACGAGGAACATGAACCATCGTACAAGCAGGACGATCCGTCGCCGAGATACCATGGCCGAGATGTGGCGATGATGCGTGCAAAGATCAATTCCTGTCCGATTGTTCTCGGTTCGGCCACTCCATCGTTTGAGACCATTCAGAACGTACGACTCGGACGGTTCGCCGTTGCTGAGATCCCCACGCGCGCAGATGGGGCCACTTCTCCAGCGATCCGCGTGGTGGATATGCGCCGGAACCACAAACTGAAGACAGTCTACGGCTCCTTCAGTCACGATGCGATCGACGCTATCGCAGCCCGAATACGCGATGGCATGGGAACAATTATTTTTCTCAACAGGAGAGGATTTTCGAGTGAGTTGCAATGTCGCGACTGCGGACACACACCGCACTGCCCCAATTGCGACGTGTCGCTGACGTTTCATCAGGTCCCTTCGTCGCTTCGGTGTCATTACTGTGGATATGCTACTCAGCTTGTAAAAAGCTGTGTTGAATGCGGCTCTGTGGACGTGGCTGAACTCGGTTCGGGTACGCAACGAGTTGAGGCCGAACTGCAGGAAGCCCTACAGGAACGGTGCGGCCTGACGGCTCGTATCGCTCGTGTTGATGCCGATACCACATCGCGGCGCGGCATGCTGAGAACAACCCTGAAGGCATTTGAAAAAGGTGATCTTGACGTACTCGTCGGCACCCAAATGATCGCAAAGGGGCTTGATATCTCCCGTGTCACCCTGGTGGTGGTTGTCAATGCCGATCAGTCACTTCACATGAGTGATTTCCGTGCAAGTGAACGCACATATCAACTGCTGACCCAGGTAGCCGGCCGTGCAGGCCGAGCGGCGTCTCTGCACGGTGAGGTGATCGTGCAGACCTCAACACCGGAGCATCCGGTTATTGGAGTCGTATCTGATGGTGAGCGACTCCATGGAATGGTGACGGAATGGATCGACGCTGAGATGTCTGTCCGAGCTGAGGTTGGCTACCCACCGTTTACGCGCTTTATCGTGATCGAAGTTTCCTCAATGGACCTCGAGCATGCCGAGCGACATGCAGCGATTCTCGGTGCCCTGCTGCCTCAGAGTACGGCTTATCACAGTCGCTCGACCGTTGTGACGCCTGCGGTGGGCAGAGTCCGCAATCATTACCGACGTGTGATTGTCGTCCGCAACGACAAGTCGCAGGATCCATCCGGACAGAAGGTCCGCTCGTTGCTTCGTTCAGTTCTTGACACCTACTATGCCAAGTATGCTTCAAGTGACGTTCGCGTATCGATTGATATCGATGCCAGCGGAAGTCTCTGAGGTACTTTTCCACGGCAAAGTCTGAACGATTCGAAAAATGATAGGTTCGCACTGATCTATTTGCATTGAGGAGTCCACAGAATGTCCACTAAGAAGATCCTGCTGCTTGGTTCCGGAGAACTCGGAAAGGAGTTCGTAATCGCCGTCAAACGCTATGGCCACACCGTAATCGCGATCGATTCCTATGAGGATGCGCCTGCCATGCAGGTTGCCGATGATCGTCGGGTGATATCCATGCTTGATGGTGATGCACTTGATCGCATCGTGGATGAGATCAGGCCTGACATGATCGTTCCCGAGGTAGAAGCAATTCGAACTGAACGGTTCTTTGACTACGAGAGCCGAGGCATTCATGTTGTGCCAAGCGCCAGGGCCGCTAACATGACCATGAATCGCAAGGCCATCCGTGACCTTGCTTCGCAGGAGTTGGGTCTTCTGACGGCAAGATACCGCTACGCCACCACGGCCGAGGAGTTTCGTCAAGCAGTCAATGCGATCGGTATTCCCTGCGTTGTCAAACCTCTCATGTCATCCAGTGGCAAGGGGCAGAGCACCGTAAAGAGTGTCGAGGATATCGAGCGCTCTTGGTCCTATGCGATCGAGGGAAGCCGTGGAGACCTGCGCGAAGTGATCATTGAAGAGTTCATACCTTTTGAGAGCGAGATTACACTGCTAACGGTGACGCAGCTGAATGGTCCGACGCTTTTTTGTCCGCCCATCGGCCATCGTCAAGAGCGTGGCGACTATCAGGAGTCCTGGATGCCGCATAATGTGCGCCCGGAGCTTCTCCAACAGGCACAAAAGATGGCCGCAACGGTAACCGAAGCCCTCACGGGCGCCGGCATCTGGGGTGTCGAGTTCTTCCTGACGCGCGACAATGTGTATTTCAGCGAACTATCCCCTCGTCCGCATGACACCGGGATGGTGACCCTTGCCGGAACGACGCGGCTGTCAGAGTTCGAACTCCATGCTCGAGCCGTCTTGGGATATCCAATTCCAGCCATCGATCTTGTACGCGCAGGGGCTTCTGCCGTGATCCTTGCCGATGAGGAAAGCCCCCTGCCTCCTTCGTACGATGGAGTCGAACTGGCTCTTGCTCTGCCCGATAGTGAGGTGCGCATCTTCGGAAAGCCAACCACTCGGCGGTATAGACGAATGGGAGTTGCCTTATCGAACGGTGCACCGGATGCTGACATCGACTCGCTCCGGGCTCACGCCAAGACGATCGCCGATTGTGTCCGTGTGGTTTCAGGCAAGGGACCCGAGCACTAGACGGTCTCAGAAAGTGGCGTTTGTAAGGGTTATCCGAAACTCCGGCGCATCCCTTTGTGAAAGCCGAGCGTTGAAGTCAAGCCGCAAGAAGAGCAATATCCTGTTGATGCCTAAGCCGAGCTCGTAGTATGTTCTGTCGCCGGTGACGTCTGTGCTTGGGAGCGATGTCGGAAACTCCTGCATTGTCTGTGGACTGAACGACGTCCACTGGACACCGCCAAAGAGCAGGAACTCAATTCCAAACGAGGCGATGTTTGGAATGCGCAGTACACCGGGAATGACTTCGCCGAAGTTGTGACTGAATTGCAGGGCCGCACTACGGTCGCCATAGAACTCCTTGATCCGCATCCCGCGGAAGGCCGATCCGACAACCAGACCGCCAAAGCCGGACTCGGTGGAGATGAACCGTTGGCCCGGGACACTTCCCCAGCTCCATCGCACCGATGCGGTCAGATCCAGCGTCCACAATGGCAAGGTCCTCATGCGTGTGGTACCCATCCATGAAGCCCAGGCAAAGTCAAAGTCACCCCCGAGAAGATCACTCTTGGCCGCTTCTATCGACAATGCCATTCCTGTGCGTGACACCCGACGAAGCGGAGAGTATGACAGGAATGCGTCAAGCGTCAGAGAGCTCATCTGGCCGTCGGTGATCGCTGGATTGCCGCGTGGCGGCAGACTTGGACGAAAGAGTGACCAGTTGGTGCTTTGCGTCACGGTTTCGTCAGCCGAGCGGCGCCACGTCAGCCGAATGCTATTGGGGCGAGTCCACAGGTCATTTCGAACAAACTGAAGCTGACCCCATGAGTATCCTACCGCCAGATGTCCGCCACTGCTGAGGTAATAATCTCCATAGTCGGCACCCGAGAAAAGCGATGTGATCGTGATGAATGATGTCTTGACGACATTGGGATTATCCCGGCGTTGAAGTGTTCTTCCGAGTCCAATTTCAAGGCTCCAGCGTTGATCGAAGTCCGGAAACCATGTTGCGGACCCGACTCCGTAGATGCGACCATCTGCAAAGCCAAAGCCGATCTGTGAGGCCAATAGCAGAGATGTGTCGGGACGATCTCTGAGTCCGACGCCGAGATATGGACCATGGATGAGGTTGTATCTGAAGATGTCTTCGAATCCAGTGAACGGACGCCGCGCCAGGCGTTGCAGGAACCTAGACACCGGACCTAGGATCTGTTCGAACATAGAGTTCTGAAGACTATCCGGATTCTCAAGGATCATCTCGATCTCGCGGTAGGCACGTTGCTCTTCCGGCCGAAGCGGAAGCTTGAGGTTGTTCTGCCAATAGGCGGAGTCAAAGGCCGCCGCTGCCTGTGTGGTCTCAACGCGACGTCGATCGAACACTCCCTTTGGTAGATCAGGATTGATTGAATAGTCGTAGCAGAACGTCTCGATCTCGATATCTAGGCGTGGCGCTACGACATACAAGATGGATGCCTCCAGAGTACTGCTTATTGACAAGGCCTCGGGTAGGATCATTGAATCAACGATCGTGAGATTTTGTCGATACGACAGCCGTGCATCGAAAAGAAGATTGACAGCCTTGTTTGGCGTGAATTGAACTTCGATTGGTACGTTTCGACGCTGGTCGACATACATCGTTCCTTCAAAGCCCCTTCTCAAGGAAGATTTGGTCTTCACTGAGAGCTTGACCGTGTCCTCATCCAGACTGTTGAGCAGCACGTAGTCATAGATGTCCACTGCATCGATCGAAAGTGGAGATGCGATCTCCTGGCCTAGGATCGTAACGACGTCGTCATAGATATTCAGGTTTGTACCGAACGAGACGAAGTTTGCCTCCGGTGGTACGTTGGCTGTCTGTCTCTTCTGAAAGATCTCATTATGAAATCTGTCAGGCAGTTCGACATAGCCGGTGGAAAAGGACTCCAGGATACTGTTGACTGTCGTGTCTCCCCTTCCGGAGCTTCGCATTGCCGTTGTCGTATCGGTCATGGCGATGAACTTGGTGTAGAGAGTATAGGTATAGGCTCTAAGTTTCTCCAGCTGCCGTTGTTTGCGGGCAATGACGCGGCGCATGATCGTTACCGCCGGATCCTCTGCAGTGACGACGATCTCCCGACCGGAGACAGGTCTTTCGGAGAGTTTTCGAATGATGGTTGAATCTGCAATCGGCAGAAGGATCGTATCCGGTTCGAATCCAATGCATGAAAAGACCAGCTTCAGATTCAGCGCTTCTGCGGAGTCAATTCGACTCCGACGCAGATTAAGGGAGAAGTTGCCCTTGCGATCGGTCATCACGCGCTGACGTGTAGACAGCTCCGAAACGGTCACAAAGCGGAGGGGCTCAGACGGAACCCCGCCATATACAGTCCCTCGGATGGTCACATCGCTTTGAGCAGAGGCGCACGCGAATGCCGTTATCACGGCGATCAAGACCGATATAAGGCGCATCGGTTCAGGAACCGATGATCTCAATGACCTCATCGTGTGCTTCCCGAAGTGCCTTGTCTGCGGTGGCTTCACCAAGCAGCACGCGAACGACGGCGCTTTCGAGTACCGCTTCGATGTCGAGCCACTTGGGATGGACCGGCGTCATGCGAGCGTGACGCAATTGTTTGGCAAACACCGACTTGAACGGATCGGCTTGCAACGACGGATCGTCATAGGCCGACGTGGCCGCGGGAAAGCCCGCTTCGGGGATCTTTGAACAGAACGATTTGGCCGACGAGGGGGCGATCAGGTATGCTACGAGACGTTCAGACAGACCAACCTGCTTGCTTGAAGCCGATACTGCGAGGTATTCGCCCCCTGCGAAGGATACTCCCGGACGCCCATCAATTCCGGGGAAAGCTATTGCCTTGACCGACAGGCTGTTGTTGGCGCGAATCTTCTTTATCAACCACGATCCCGAATTCCAGATGCCGAGTCGACCTTGAAGGAAGGTCGCATCAAGTTGTCGCTGCGTCTCTACGATGCCGGTCCGAGAAAGTTCAGCATAACACGTCAGAGCTCGAACGTTTGCCGGTGAGTAGAGGACACACCTGCCCGAAGCGTCCAGAACATCCCCTCCATAGGTCCACAAAAACGGCAGGATCTTCTTGTACAAGCGGTGCGCGTCTGCACCATTCGAGCCCCATCCAAACTGGCCCTTGGAACGAACAAATTCTGCCGCGTTCTGCAGGTCTTCGATCTTGGCAATAGAATCCACACCACTTGCTGAAACAAGATTCTGATTCACGTAGAGAACTCGTGTATCCACAACCCACGGTGCAGCATAAAGCGCACCACGGAAGCGGCCGGGTGCAAGAGTATAATTGATCAGTGCAGACGTATCTATCGTTGTCAGCGGCGAAAGGACACCGGCGCCGGAGAACTGGGCCACCCAGTCTGATCCGAGTTCGACCACGTCAGGGGGCGCCCCTGAGTTAAAGGCTGCCTGAAGCTTGGCCTTGCCGTCATTCCAGCTCAGCTCTGTGAGTTCGACTCGGCATCCTGAGGCTTTTTCGAATTCGTTGACGAGTTCCCTCAAGGCGGCCTTTTGTCCCGGCTCGCTCCAAAAATGCCAGAAGCGTATCGTGGCCTTGCCATCGTCGAGCTTCTCGCCGTTCTGACAGCCGCCCATGAAGCCGATGGCCAGAACAGACAGTAAAAGTGTGACGGCTAGTTTGCAGTAATACGTAAGCATCCTTCGAAACTACGGAACGGCCCGCTCGATTGTCCGTCTTTGTGCGTAGTTTTGAGCCCGTCCTGGCAGCCGACCCCATGGGACGGCGGCGCAGCACCGAACTGATTTCTGATCAACAAGCGGGTGTCGTGTGCCGAAGACGTCCAAGTACATCTTCATCACGGGCGGCGTCCTTTCCTCTCTAGGTAAGGGCATTGCTTCATCTTCCATTGGATTGCTCCTTCGCCAGCGCGGTTTCTCCGTGACCGTGCAGAAGATGGATCCCTATATCAACGTCGACCCAGGGACGATGAATCCCTATCAGCACGGCGAAGTGTACGTCACAGATGATGGTGCTGAGACTGACCTTGATCTCGGGCACTACGAGCGCTATCTCGACGAGAACATGTCGAAGGCCAACACGGCATCAGCCGGCCAGGTCTACTACGATGTGATCATGCGTGAACGTCAGGGGGCCTACCTGGGAAAGACCGTGCAGGTCATTCCGCACATCACGGACGAGATCAAGCATCGGATGCGCGCATTCGATGGCAAGTATGATGTGGTGATCATTGAGATCGGCGGCACGGTTGGTGATATTGAATCGCTCCCCTTTCTTGAGGCATGTCGTCAGATGCGCAGGGAGGTTGGAAGTGGCAATGCCATGGACATTCATCTGACGTACGTGCCGTTCATCAAAAGCGCCAACGAACTAAAGACGAAGCCAACACAGCACTCGGTCAAGACGCTGATGGAGTTTGGTATCACGCCCGACGTGTTGCTGTGCAGATCGGAGCAGAAACTCGGAAAAGATATTCGTTCGAAGATCGCGCTCTTCTGCAATGTTGAAGAACGCTCCGTCATTGAAGCACTGGATGCCCCGACCATCTATGAAGTGCCAATGATGTTTGCACGGCATGATCTTGACACGATCATTTGCGAGAAGCTCAAGCTAAAACGCTCAAAGCGAGACATGGAAACGTGGTCGCGGTTTGTCCATCGAATCAAGTCACCTCGCCACGTCGTCGAGATCGGTTTTGTTGGTAAGTACAACAAGTACCCTGATAGCTATAAGTCCATACTCGAGGCACTTACGCACGCAGGAGCCATCAACGACACTAGGGTGATCATTCGTTGGATCGATTCCGAACAGGTCACGTCTTCTAATGTGGCTGATATGCTTCACGGTGTCGGTGGCATCCTGGTGGCGCCTGGTTTTGGTCATCGAGGTATCGAAGGTAAGATCGCCAGCATTCAGTGGGCCAGAACCAATGATGTGCCGTTCTTCGGAATCTGCCTTGGAATGCAATGTGCGGTGATTGAGTTTGCTCGCAATGTTGTGGGAATGCCGCTTGCCAATTCATCGGAGTTCCGCCGCAACAAGTTCAGCGTTATCGATTTGTTGCCCGAGCAAAGGACCATCACCGACAAAGGTGGTACGATGCGGCTCGGGGCCTATCCATGTCACCTCGAAAAGAAGAGTCGGGCCTTCAGCGCATATAAGTCTGAGCACATCAGCGAACGTCATCGTCACCGCTACGAGTTCAACAACGAATTCCGCGAAGCCTTCACATCTGCCGGTTTGAAGATATCAGGAACATCGCCTGATGGCCGATTGGTAGAGATCATTGAGGTTCCGAATCATCGATGGTTCGTCGGCGTCCAGTTCCATCCGGAGTTGAAGTCCCGCGCCGTTACAGGACATCCACTGTTCGTTGCCTTTGTCAAGGCCGCCAAGTCATTCGCACTGGAGAAACTCTGAGATGTCCCTCAACGTCATCTTGATCGAGGATGATGCCGTCGATGAGCTCTATCCGTTGTCGTTGACGTCGAACTCATGGCAGTTGCGCACCGGTCGCTACACCATCGTCGAGCGATGGCGTGCAAGCTTACGTGATGCTAAGGTTGGCGTGCATAGTCACCGATCACTTCATCAGCAGCTTTACGAGGTTGATTCTCCAACCCCTGTGTTGGATGATAGACTACCTCTGCTGGTTGTGTTGTCGACGTTGATACTGTCTCCGTCGAGCATGAGACAACTTGCTGAGCGGGCTACAGATGCCCGGCGGCCATGCATCATTGTTAGCGGATCTGCCACAGTCGGGGCGATTCTGCCGACGACACCGAATCACGTCAATGAGATCGTTGCGGCGATCGATGCTGTTCCTTCCGAAGACGTTGACCTGGTCTCAGTTGACGGAGTGACCGTGCGTCGCGCTTGGGACGTTCTGGATGCGATAGCCGATGGAGTTGCATGGGACGCCTCGCTGGTTGGGACACGAATTGCAGGATCGGCTAGGATCCATCCGACGGCGGTGATCGACGAATCTGAGGGTCCGGTCATCATCGATGAGGACGCCGTCATTGGCCCCCTCTCGGTACTGCAAGGTCCCTGCAGCATCGGCGCCCATGCGGTGGTAAAGCCCCTTGCCCACGTCACTCACTCAGTGATCGGTCCCTACTGCAAGGTAGGTGGCGAGGTTTCGGTGTCGGTCCTGCATGGTTTCTCCAACAAACAGCACTATGGTTTCCTTGGCCACAGCGTCATCGGAGAATGGGTGAACCTTGGTGCGGGCACCACGACGTCGAATCTGAAGAACACCTACCATGATGTGCGCCCGAACATGCCGTGGGGTCGAGAGGCCTCCGGTCGGCTGTTTCTTGGGTCGATCATTGGGGATTTCACCCGAACGGCCATCGGCACTCTTTTGCCGACCGGTGGGGTCTACGGCGTTTGTACGCACGTCATGGGGTCGGGCCTTTCTGCCTCGACACAACAATCGTTCGTTTGGTCGGACGGAGTCGTCTACGACCGAGATAAGGCCTTCGAAACCTGCGACACGATGATGAAGCGTCGCGGACGTGAGCTGACACAGTTGCATCGCCAAGTGCTCGACGATGTGCGAGAACGCGATGCCTGAGAAGACACACGTCTGGATCACAGGTGCAGGATCCGGCCTCGGGGCCGCCCTTGCACATTGCCTCGGACCTGAGTTCAACATCTCGCTTTCGGGACGCCGTGCAGGCCACCTTGACGAAGCGATGGTGGCGATCGGCCAAGAGCGTGGCTTTGTTGTTCCTTGCGACGTAGCAGACGACGACTCGGTTCGCCAGGCCCATGAGCGCATTGTGAAGCAGTTTGGTCCGGTGGATGTCTTGGTCAACGGAGCTGGTATAGCATCTTTTGATTCGGCCCTCTCGACCACGATCCAGAATACCCATCAACAACTCAACATCAATCTGCTGGGCGTTATACGCTGCATTCAGTCTGTATTGCCTGGCATGGTCGAACGTGGTAGCGGTATGATCATGACATTGAATTCCGTTGCCGCCGTGACTGTCTTTGAGAACTGTACGTCGTATGCAGCCAGCAAGGCAGGATTGCTTGCCTATACACGGGGGCTTCGCAAAGAGGTTCGCTCCAGCGGAGTGAAGGTTGTGGATCTGATTGTTGGAGCCACAGCAACGCCGATCTGGTCGGCGGATATGCTGGAAGCACATCAGAGCCGGATGATGCAGCCGAATGATGTTGCCAATGTTATGAAAGACGTAATTTTACGCCGCAGCCACGCGACCATGATGGTCGAAGAGTTGACTATACGACCCCAGTTAGGAGACCTTTAATGAAGACTGTTTTCGCACTTTTTGCCGGTACATGCCTGCTATCTATGCAGTTACTGGCCCAACCGAATCAGGTATACAGCCACGGCGATCCAACGCCGGAAGAACAGCTGATGCTTGAGTACATCAACCGAGCTCGCGCCAATCCAGCGGAGGAGGGTGTGCGGCTTCTCGACACGAAAGATCAGGCCGTTCAGGGGGCATACAGTTACTTTAAGATAGATGCTGTTAAGACGAAGCAGGCATTTGCCGGATACCCGGAAAGGCCGCCCCTTGCTTTCCATCCGCTTCTCATCGAATCGTCTCGCAACCATACCAAGGACATGGACGAGAAGAACTTCCAGGGCCATACCAGTTCTAACGGAGACGAACTTGGACAGCGCTATGTGAAGGTTGGTTATGCTTCGATGGGACAGTACGGAGAGAATGTTGCTGCCTACAGCGAATCTGTCTGGCACGGACACTGCGGCCTGAATGTTGACTGGGGAGAAGAAAACCAGCGTGTTCTGGGTCACCGCAGAAACATCATGAATTATGAAGGTGGCGCAGTCTATACCGAGATCGGCATTGGCATCACATACAACGGAAAGGGTTTGATGCAGGGCTGGGTCGGCCCCTACGTAGTGACGCAGAACTTCGGAATGAGATCGCAGAGGTACATTCTCGGCGTTGTGTACCTTGATAAGAATAACAACGGATTTTACGACATCGGTGAGGGTGTCGAGGGTGTGAAGATCACACCTTCCAGAGGATCATACTACGCCGTATCGAGCGCCTCCGGAGGATATGCCATCCCCTACACGGGAACCGGATCGGTCACACTCTCAGCATCCGGTGGTGGTCTGCCGGCAGCAATGAGCAAGACAGCAGATCTTTCTGGACAGAATGTGAAGGTCGACTTTGTGCCGGCATCGGCCGGTCCGGGCGTCGTCACATTATCCAAGCCTGCAAATAATGCTGCCAACGTAACGCCGACCGTTACGCTCGAGTGGTCTGCGGCTGCACAGGCAAGCAAGTACACCTACCAGGTTTCGAAGGATCAACAATTCACAGCGGCTGGTATCATCTCCGAAAGTGAGACGCCAACGCGCTCAGCTACTGTGACCATGCCAGCGTGCAACACCCGCTACTACTGGCGCGTCCGGGGTTCGAATGATGTCGGTAACGGAGCGTGGTCGTCGATCTTCTCCTTTACAACGGGAGGAAAGATGCCAACATCCTCAAGCGGTACGTCACCGAAGGGTTCGGCCCTGGCAGGCTCCAATGATAACATAACGTTTATCTGGTCTGCTGCCAGCGAAGCGACGTCATATCATCTGCGTATCAAGCAGGGGGCTTCCCCATTCGGCGTCGTATTCGAGGATACCGCGGCAACCGGTACCAGCCGAAACGTCAAGGCAAGCGTGTTCGGCAGCGGTAGCTTCACCTGGGAGGTCCGTCCGAAGAATGCCTGTGGTATGAGTGGATGGTCTACCCCACTGCAATTTGCATTGTCGGTCACAAGCGTCGATGAGCTTGATAACGAGACATTCGATGCAATTGTCGCTCCACAGCCCGTAGGCGATGCGCTGAATCTTATCGTTCAAAGTGCAACTGATGAGATGGTCGACATCCGTCTGTCGGGTGTTGACGGGCGTCGAATCTTCAACTTGCGCCAAATGGTCAGCGCCGGACGTAATCACCTCGTTTTCGCAGACGTTGCAGATCTGGCTCCCGGTCTCTACACAATTCAGATCGCTTCGTCTTCCGGTGGTTCAGTCACCCTTCCGATGGTCAAGCGCTAACAAATTTTCCCAGTTCGCATACCCAAAGGGGCAATTCATGTACTGAATTGCCCCTTTTTCTATTTTTTGATTGGTGTGTCAGATTCTGTCATATAGATTCGTTGTCAAGAGTATTCGTTACCCTCGATTGATTTATGCCAATGATAGAATTGCACGATGCGTTAGCTCAGGTCATTTCAGGCCTTACAGGTAGAACGGCTGAAGATGTAATATCAGCTCTGATGAGGGACGTTGACGACCCTCAGATATGGAGACGTCCAAGGCGTCCATCGACCCCTTCGGCCAAACGCGACACGCTTGCAGAGGAGTTACGCACGTATCACCGTGTGCGCACGCGCGTATCGCGCTTGAACGAGCGTTTGCGTAGAGAAGCAGCTTCGGTGCATCCAGCACACGCATCAGCACTGGACGTAGATGACCCCCTCGTTGACTGTCTTCACGACCTGATCATGGCCACTCGACTTCATGCTAAGGGTTTCGAGAAACATGCTTTAACGATCGCACAGAGGGCATGCCTGAGAGCGTCTCAACTCGAGGAGTCGATGATCGTACTTCACGCTTGTGGGTTGATCGAGAGAATAGCCGCACACAATTGGAACGAAAGACAGCGTCATCGTCACGAACACTATGTGCGAAGATGGAGTGAGTTCGCATTTCACAAACGAGCGGTTGAGTGTTTCTTAACGGACCTGCTCGATCAGGGACGCAATAAAGGCCCGGAGGAAGTTGTGGTCCTTAGCCGGAAGCTTACGGAGCATCTGTCGCTGGTTCCGCCCCCTACCAACGCATGGAAGGATATGGTTGAAGAGATCACGGGCCTTCGGCTAGCGCAGCTCCGTGGCGAAAACAAACATATCATCGCAACACTTCAACGGCAGACCAAGCGCAAGTCCGTCGGCAGTGGAGATCTTGAGAGGATGCTCACTGATTGGAAGACGAATGTCCTCATCGGAGCACATCTTGCCTCGGGTGACACCGAGGGAGCGCTGAATGCTATCGTCTCAAGGCCATTGAATGCAGGCATTCCCGGGTACATCCGGCTCGAGCGGCATCGACTTTGCGTAATGACGCATATGAGACGCGCGGCTTGGAATGACGCATGGATTGAGGCACAGGTACTCAACACCTGTCTTGTGGATGAAGAGGATGAGCTTGAAGGGCAACGCTGCCTGCTGTTGACAGTTCTATGGTCATCCTTTCATCAACTGGGCATCCATACCGAAGCTGCGATTGGCCGCACTCCGCGGCTTTCATCATTTCTGAACTCAGTATCCCTGCTCGAGCCCGACAGGACCGGACTTCACGTCTACGTCATGATCTACGAGATCATTCATCTTCTGCTGCAAGGCAAGATGGATGAAGCAAACCGCAAGGTCTTCAATTTGAGCGTGAATGCCTCTCGCAACCTACGATCGGCCTCATCTGGACCTGTTCGGGCATTCATCACATTCCTGCGCGTCATCACCCATTATGAACTGGCCGATCCAGCCGTTCGTAAAAGGGTTCATCGGCACATACGACGCATGGAACCGGACCAAGGAGAAATCCCCATAAACAGCCTGTGCCCGATACCTCTGAGCCATTTGGCCTCGGCGCTGCTGCGATTGATTGAAAGCCAAACAGATCAGACAAGCGAATAGAAGTCGTGTCCGTTATCATGTCGAATCTGCAGGACGCCGGCGCGAACCAGTTTGACCAGGATCTGGGATGCACGGCGTCGAGAGATGTTCACGAGCCGGGCAAAGTCGGCTACACTTGCCCGCTGGTGACGCTCGAGGTAAGAGAACAAACGTTGTTCGCGATCTCCGATCGACAGAGTCATTGGGGGCGAGTCAGGGTTCATACCTCTGAGGATCTTTGCCATTTCCCGACTGGCCTGGACAGATTGCTCGCCGTCACGGATAAACACCGGCCGATCATGGGGCCGCGTAGGAACGTCAGGATGAACGAAGTGATGTGGCCTCTTCGTGCTGGCCGGAACGGTCAGTACGATCAGATCCTTGTAGTCGATCTCCACGACCTCGATGTAATGCTCTATTGGAGGATCTATTGTGCTTAACGCTACAAGAAGCTGATCGATCTGTTCCTTCTCGGAATCAACTCCGATGATCCTGCCACTATCATCCACGCCAATGATCAGCCGTCCACCCGTTGTATTGGCGAAGGCAATGATCTCACGGGCGATCTTTTCCGATGTTGTGAACTTGCGCTTGAACTCAAGTGTGGACGACTCGCCGGAGCCGATAAGCTCGCGCAATTCGTTGCGTCTCATGGGATTCCGGCTATGCCGGACGTGTTGATGGTGTGTTGTGTTACTGGGCCTGGGAGTATTTCCACTGTGAGGCAGGAATCCACCACTGCGTTGGACTGTATCCAGGGCGCACTCGGCTGAACTTTACTCCGTGCAGTCGCTTGTTGTAAACGGCCGGATACTGAGGACTCCACAAAAAGATATACGGCTGTTCATCGGCTACGATCTTCTGAAACTCCTGCATGTAGCTGATGCGCTTGTTCTCATCAAACTCCACCCGGTTCATTTCGAGAAGTTGGTCTGCTCGTGGTGACGAGAAACCTGCATAGTTGCTGCCCTTATTGCCGATCTGACTTGAGTGCCAGATCTGATATGGGTCACTCGGAAGCGGATCGTTCACCCACGCACCGATCGATATGTCAAACTTGCGGGTCCGAAGATTCTCAAGGAAGACACTCCACTCTAGCTTGCGCACGTCAAGCTTGACACCAACTTTCCGAAGCTCATCCGAGAATGCCACCGCAATGGCCTCACGTGACTCATTGCCGGCATTAACGAGAATCGAAACGACGAATGGCGTCATCCGGCCATTAATGCTCTTGTCAAGCACACCGTCACCATTGACGTCCGACCACCCTGCCTTGGCCAGGATCTCCTTTGCCTTAGCAGGATCATATACCACAGGCTGTATCGACTGGTCGTACTCTTTCCGATCACTGTAGACGGGTGAATTGACAGGCGTAGCAAGCCCCCTGGCGACTTGCTTGATCAGCGCGTCACGATCGAGACAGTGTGCAAGTGCGCGACGTACGTTCTTGTCAGTTAAGATCGGATTCTGGCAGTTCATACCGATGTAGCTGTACACCTGCATCGTGTAGGTTGCCTTCGACAGGTGAGGTGTGGCAACAGTGTCGACCTCTTCGACGAACTTGGCCGCCGGAACGGCCTCCATGAAGTCAATTTCCCCGTTCTTGACCCCAACGACAGCGGAGCTGCGATCGTTGACGACCTTGTAGACGATCTTGTCAGCGTAGGATGGATTCCATGTATCCTTTCCTGCATTCCAAAAGTTCTCGTTCCTGATGATGGAAACGCTTTCTCCCGTCTTCCATTCGTCGTAACGATATGGTCCTGAACCCACATTCAATGATGGATCACGCTTAACGTCGGGCGAGTTGTACCAAGTGGCAAACTTCTTCATCGATGCATTTGCCTGAGCCTTGGTCATGTCGTTGGTCTCGGCAATGGTATATCCATCGGTGAGGTTTTCCTTGTCGAACTTATGCTTCGGTAGGATCCATATTCCACCAAGGAAATGCTCTGCCAGGAAGTATGGCTTCGACATGGTGATCACGACCGTGTGGTCATCGGTAGCCGTGATGTCCGACATCGACTCGTAGTAGTTTCTAAGTGCTGCGGCGTCTGTGATGAGCGGGTTCTTGACGGCCTTGAACGTGAAGACCACGTCCTTTGCGGAAAGGGGCTTACCATCACTAAACTTCACGTCTTTGCGGATCTTGAACGTATAGGTGAGGTGATCGGCCGAAACTGTGGGACGTTCCTCTGCTATGACCGGATAGAGGTCCGTCGTAGCAAAATCAAAGTCAAGAAGTTTCTGGTACACATGATTGAAGATCGCACTCGATGAGGCGTCGTTCGTTACAAGAGGATTGAGGCCTTCCGGATCTGACAGGAGGTGAACAACGATCCAGTCCCCCTTCACAGGAATTGCATCATCGGACGATGCCGATCCACCGTCACCACCAGAACAGGATAGCAACGACAGCCCTATGAAACTCATTGAAAGAGCTGCCAGCAGTGGACGTTGAAGCAGCAGCAGAAGGGACGAACGGGTGTTATTCATCATCGCTTTGGAAATATGAAACGTTGCGAAGGTCGCGGGATTTGCTGGGGTCATGTGCGTTCTTGAGGTGCGTGTTCAGATTGTCGGAAAAAACACGTGAGGCGTGATAACCGTACGTCCGTAACAGATAGTTCAATGCGATCGTCTCGGAGATAACCGTCACGTTCTTACCGGGAAAGATCGGGAGCTTCACGGCGTGTATCTCAACGCCCATGATGTTGATCGATGATTCATCGAGGCCTAAACGGTCGTACTCTTTGGCTTCGTCATACACTTCGAGTTCAACAACGATCTCGAGACGTTTCTGAAACCTGATCGAACGAATGCCAAACATCTGCCGGACGTCGATCAGTCCGAGACCGCGGATCTCCACTAGATGCTTGATCAGCGAAGAACCGGTTCCCATGAGAATGCTCTCGCGCTTCTTGGTCAGCATCGTGGCATCATCGGCTACCAGTCGATGCCCCCTTTCAACAAGGTCCAAAGCGATCTCACTCTTACCGATCCCACTGTCTCCGGCAAACAGCATGCCCACGCCATAGACGTCCACAAAGGAGCCGTGAATGGTGACCTGTTCGCCAAACTGATCGTCAAGAAACTCACTCAGAACATAGATGGTCTTGGTCGTATCGAATGGCGTTGTGAACACGGCAATGCCACGCTCGCGGGCGTGGCCCACAAGTTCATCATCTAGCTCGTGCCCGTTTGCGCAGACGATGACGGGAATGTCGAATGAGCACATCTTGGCGAACATTGACATCCGCTGCTGAGGTTCACAACTTTTCAGGTAGAAGAACTCAGTATTGCCGAATAGCTGCACACGCGAAAACGTAAACAACTCGGTGAATCCCGTCAGTGCCAGCTGAGGACGATGGAGACTCTTATCTCTGATACGATTGTCGAGTCCGACCTCATCTGTCAAAGAATGAAGCTGAACCGGACCGGCGAGAAGCTCTCGCACGGTGATGAACTCTTTTCGAGTCGGATCGGGAATGCGCATGCGGTTTTTGCAGATACGTCACGGACGAACGGTCGCAAACTTATCGTGCAGTTTTGAGAGTTGCCGCTCCATCTTAAGTCCTGCGTCATGAACTGCCTTTGAGAAATCAGTTGATATCTCCTTGGACACCAACAGGTGGTCATGAATTCGCAAAGTGATCTCGCAGCTCTTCTTGAGGGGAACTTCTTCGAATATGATATCGGTGCGCACGATGTTCTGATGGAACTTCTCGAAGCGCTTGGCAGCGGTGACGGCATTTTCGTACTCTGCGTCGGTTATGGCGCAATGACGTGTTGTGATGTGAATATCCATGAGATCCCTCCAAAAATGGTGAAGCATCAGTGAGTATCGACCGCCACCTCCGAACATAACCAAAGCCGCGGTCAGAATTGACTTCGTGGTGAGGTCTTGGATGTTCTTTGACGAAGAAGAAGCGAGATTCCTACTTCGATACTCACTCCCCCTGCATCAATCACGTAGTCTTGCCGCAGTCTCTCCGGGGGTGGCACGGCGAAAGACTCGAACTGTCCGGCAAAGAATGTATCTCGAAAGGGGGCAAAAGTGTAACCAACTTCAACGCGAATACCAGTTGCCGACTTGGCCGCGGCCGATCCGTCAAATCCGAGCGAGACGCCCGTGCGTATCCGAGCCAGTGGGGCTATCAGCGAACCTTCATAACGGGTGCCGCTCTTTCGTGCTCCCGGCAACCGTGAAGTTTGGATTTCTTCACTCCAGAGGATGTTTCCGAAGGCGACTCCGAGTCCCAGCCCGAAGTATCCTGTGAATTGTCTTCGTGCCGGGTACAGATCAAGCGTCAGCATTACAGGGATGGTGGCGACTTCTATGTTCTGCGTCACATTCTGAATCGGGCCTAACGAGGGTGAAGGGGGCTTGGCATCGTAGGTGTAGTTCTCCCTGATTGCTGCCTTGAAGTACCCCCCTGAAAGGCCTATGGAAATCTCATCCGTCAGGTATTGATTGATCGATGCCCTACCACCGATTGGTACGCCAAAGCTGGATGCCAGCCCTCCGAGCACAGACTGGTAGTCCCGGATGAAGTCTGGTGCCTGAACTCCAAGGTTCCACAGCACACTTGCCTCGAAGCGCACCCTTGGGTCAGCTTCTGTCGTTTGAGCTATCGTGCGATGATTTATGACGGCAAGCAAGCCGACGAATAAGCAGAAAAGGAATCTGTTCAGACGGCAGTGCACGTCAGTACCCGGTCAGAGAATACGTTTGCCCATCGACGAGGCAATGATCTCAGCGGCAAACTCAGCCGTTTTGTTCCGATCGTCCAGAATGGGATTCACTTCGGCCACTTCCAAGGACGCGTAGGCGTCGATCTGGGAGATCATTTCCATGAAGACGTGTGCCTCGCGGTACGTGAGCCCACCCGGCACGGGTGTGCCGACGCCAGGCGCAACCGCAGGGTCGACCCCGTCAACGTCAAATGAGATATGCAGATGGTCGACGCTGCGTGACATGTCTTCCAATACCCTCGCGGCAATCTCATACATGCCCAACCGATCGATGTCAAACATGGTGTAGGCAGCCACGCCCAGTTCATGGATAAGTTTACGTTCTCCGGGATCAATGCTCCGCAGTCCGATGATCGCCAGGTTTCGAGGGTCGAGTTTAGCCCCCTCAATGCCTACGTTAACAAGCGTCGGGTGGCCAATGCCCATGGCGACGGCAAGGGGCATGCCGTGAATGTTCCCGCTCGGGGTGGTCTCGGCCGTATTCATATCGGCGTGGGCGTCGATCCAGATCACACCCAACGTCTTATTGTGCTTACGACAGTGAGCTCCTATACCAGCAAGCGACCCCACGGACATCGAATGATCTCCGCCGAAGAGTAACGGGAAATCACCATCATCGAGAATCGATTCGACGCGACCAGCCAGTATTTGACTCATGGCCGCCACCTCAGGAAGGTACTTCAGCTTTGCGTCCTGGAGCTCCTGTACCTCAATGTTGCGAACAGGAATATCCCCTTCATCGACAACACGATATCCAAGCGTCTCGAGTTTGACGTCGACATCGGCAATCCGCAAGGCCGATGGACCCATGTCAACACCACGGCGATCAGCTCCAAGATCGATGGGAAAACCAAGAACGCGAACGGTATTCGACTTGCGCATAAATATCAGGCTCGCAATGTGTTAGGCTGATTGCTTCACCAAATGACTCAGGACGGTCGAAAGCGTTCTCTTCAGATCTCGCCGCGAAACGACCAAGTCCACAAAACCCTTCTCAAGAAGAAACTCTGAACGCTGAAATCCTTCAGGTAGCTTCTTGCGGATGGTCTGCTCTATCACACGCGGCCCGGCAAACCCAATCAGAGCCTTGGGCTCGGCTATGATCACGTCGCCTAGCATGGCGTACGATGCCGAGACGCCCCCTGTTGTTGGGTCCGTAAGGATGGATATGTAAGGCAGTCCGGCTTCAGACAGTTCGGACAGGACCGCACTTGTCTTTGCCATCTGCATCAGAGAGAGTGCCGCTTCCTGCATCCGCGCGCCACCAGAGGCGGAAATGAAGACGAAGGGGATCTTCTGTTCGAGAGCGCGGCGTCCGGCACGGAGGAACTTCTCGCCTACGACTGACCCCATGGAGCCACCGATGAAGCCGAAGTTCATGCACCCGAATGATATCGGCAGACCGTTCACCGCACCCAGTCCCGTAGTAACGGCGTCCGGAAGGTCGCTCTTACTGTAAGCCTCTTTCAGACGAGCCTTGTAGGGGCGAGTATCGACAAAGTCCAGAGGATCGGCCGATCGTACCCGAGAGTCAGTCTCGATCCATGTACCCTCATCGAACAGGATGCCGACATATTTGGCACTACCGATTCGGAAATGGTGCGCGCACGATGGGCAGGTGAAAGAGTGATCTTCGAGTTCTTTTCGATAGATCACATTTGAGCACTCCGGACACTTGGTCCAGAGTCCGTCGGGCATCTCCCGAGCCTGCGTCTCGGTGGTGATATTCTTGCTTTTGCGGAGGAACCAAGCCATTGACAAAAGTACGGAAAACCGCGAACCTTGTCGGCCTTGGTAGGGGGCTTACCGCACCAACATGATGCAGCGCGAGTATGAAGCAAAGCGGACGATATACGGACCCGTCGGAAGAGCGTAGAGGTCTTCCCTGCCCCAGCCAACGCGTCTGCCTGTAAGATCAGTGATCTCCGACATCGTCTCGTCAGCCCCCTTCGCAATGTCGTCGTGAACGCTGACCGGTATCACTGGAGCCTTATGAAAAGTGATTGCTCCGACCCCGTCTTTGGTCGTCAGCCAAGGTCCTTGAAAGATCGTCGTTCCGTCATCGTAGGCATAGTCGGGTACGTAGCTGACGGAGGTGACCGGTTCGGCAAATGTTAGTCTGACGATATTTCCGTCGACCGTGACCGATGTCGGATGCAACGTTGATTTGTCATTGGCAAACCAGGCATCAGAGACTCGACGCTGCGAGGTGCCACTCATAATGTCGCTGGTCATGATGAGATCCTCGCCGCGGTGAAAATGTACCTCAATGTCACTACCCTTTGACGTTACCTTTTCCAGCGTCGGTGCGGCGCGGTAAACGCCGGGCTGCATGCCAAGTTCGTTGCGACGAAAGATGTCGAACAGCTGCCGACCAAGGGTGGCGTATCCGTGTCCGTTGTAGTGACACCCGTCATGACCCGGCAAACCGCTGGCAGCATGGACGATCACGTCGGGGTAGATCGATTCAAGTTGACGCATCTCGTCGCGCAATTTTGCATGACCGGGACCGGCACAACCTGGACGTATCTGCACGACGACGATGTAGGTCAGGTTCGGCAGGTCCAGCTTCCATGCAGACCGCAGTTTGTCGAACAACGAGAGGTAATCGTCGTTGGCATTGTTCGACTCGCCCTGATACCAGAACAACCATCGTATCCGCTCACGACTTCCACTCTTGATAATGCGGTACAACCAGCTGCCATAGATTGTTGCCAGGTTCATTCGGTTGTTCACGTCCGGCAGGTGTTGCTCGATACGAGTTCCACCTACCCCGCCGCTGATACAGAGACTTGGCATCCGCATCTGATCGGCCATGGCATTTTGCAGTCCAAGTGCCCAGGCTCCGACGTTGTTGCCTCCTCCGTTGCCCGTGGCCGTGCTTCGGGAATAGTTCGTGTCACCAGAGCTCTGGCTGAAATTGCCACCATACGTGCGGGCCCATGATGAAATGGGCAGGCTACCATCACCAAAAATCGAATTGGATTGCCCCGTGACCGTAAAGACTGTTCCGGCGGCGATATCGGTGGACTTCAGCATCGTATCGGTTTGCGCCTTGCCCACTTTCCGGCACGTCACACTGACCGTGTAAGCATCAAGTTCCTGTTGTACGGGCACGAAAAGCGCAATGGTGTCACCACGCTTGGGATTAGGGAATGTCCGCGAACCGATAGCTTTGCCATTTCGCAAGACGTCTATCGCAACGTCGTTCAAACTATCCGAGATAACAACCCCTCGAATGGCGAGCCCCTTTTCCGGATCGACAACTTCCAATGAACGTGGCGCTTCAAGAAACGCGATTGCCGGATTTGGTGGATCCGCAGCCCGAGCGATCGTATAACGATCATGCAGGTACGTCTCAACACGTAGCTGCTCACTTGCCGTCAGCTGTCGTTCGAAGATCAAGACCTCGGCGATCGAACCATTGAGTCCATTGCCCTTTTGATACGCACCGATGTAGATCACCGAGTCAATGTTCCGAGGAAGCACGTCATCGGAGGTTTTAACGTTATTCAGTGCGATTGATGTCTTACCGCTGGAATCCTGGTGCTTGAGGCGGATGACTGTTGGTCCGCTTACCGCTTGTGAACTCACGCCCAATCGAGCGAAATCACCACTATGCAACACAGTCGGTACACCCGGAGCACTGGTAAAGAACGCCCGGTTGTCACCTGATACCATGTTGTTCGCTGCATGGACTCCGTTCCATTTGAACACGATGTACATCGTGTAGTCCCGTTGTACGGGAAATATGGAGGGGGCTTTGTAGAACGCCGAATTGACGAACTGAATCGCAGCGCGCCTTCCAATGGTGTCAATCGTCAGTCCCGCACCCGGCTGCGCCTCAGCGACATGTCCGCCAACAAGAGAACCCCATTTCGACACAGAGCCATTGGAGATCGTGGTCAGTGTATCAGCACGCAGCCACAGACGCAAGCCCGACGGCATCGTCTGTGCCGCCAGCGCCATTCCAAAGGCGAAGAAAAAACACAGGTGTGGTGTTCGGCGCAATAGGTGTCCCATACGCCAAAGATAAATGCGGGCGTATACTTCAGATCACTTGCCGATGCTCAAGACTTCATACTGAATCACGCCAGCCGGCACCTTGGTCTCGATGACATCACCTACGACCCTGCCGAGGAGAGCCTTACCAAGGGGACTGGTAACTGAGAGCTTATTCTGCTCAAAGTCTGCCTCTTCCGGGGACACAAGCAGGTACTGAATCTTCTTGTTGGTCTTCTTATTAAGCAGCTCAACACGAGACAGGATGTACACCTTATCGTCAGGGAAATCCTTGGCATCGATCACCTGTGCCTTGGAGAGCATGGTCTGAAGTCGTGAAATCCGGATCTCCAAGAGTTCCTGTGCATGCTTGGCCGCATCGTAGTCGGCGTTCTCCGAAAGATCACCGTGCGAGCGAGCCTCCGCGATCTTCTGGGCGATGTCGCGTCTACCATTGGTGGTCAATTCCAGCACTTCAGCCTGGATCTGATGTAGATATTCTTTCGTGACGTAAACGGCATCCCCTGCCATGGGAGGTCTCCGAATGTAATCTCAACGTTGAGGTTCTGTTGAAAAAAAAACAAAGCCGGCGTGGGCTTTGTTTGTCTAAGTCCGAATCTACGCAGGACGCTGCGTTGCTGCAACCGCGACTCTACAGATGCCGTAGAATGTGTCCCATTTTATCTCTTTTCGTCTCAAGATATGCCTGATTCTCTGCTGTGGCCGGTAACTCGAGAGCTACAAGTTCGGTGACTTCCAGCCCATACGACTGCAGTCCAACCCTCTTTTTCGGGTTATTGGTCATAAGTCGCATCTTCCGTATCCCAAGCTCGTTTAGAATCTGGGCACCAATGCCATAGTCTCTCGGGTCAGCCGGAAATCCGAGGTGGACGTTGGCCTCCACAGTATCAAGTCCCTGTTCTTGGAGAGCGTATGCCTTGATCTTGTTGGTAAGCCCGATGCCCCTTCCCTCCTGGCGCATGTAAAGAACCACACCCCGTCCCTCGTGCTCTATAAGATCGAGGGCGGCATGCAGCTGGGGTCCACAATCACATCGATGTGAGCCGAAAATGTCGCCCGTAAGACACTCGCTGTGGACGCGCACCAGCACGGGCTGCTCGGTCGAGACGTCGCCCTTGACGATCGCCACATGCTCCTTGCCGTCGACGATGTTCTCAAAGATCTTCACGACGAAGTCACCATACTGACTCGGAAGTTTGGCCTCTGCCACAAACTTCACCAGGATCTCCTTTGAGCGACGATAGGCGATCAATTCCTGCACGGTGATGATCGGCAAATCCTGCGATGAGGCCATTTGAAGAAGATCTGGCACTCGGGCCATTGAGCCGTCCGCCTTGAGGATCTCACACAGCACACCAACAGGCTTAAGTCCGGCCAACGTCATGAGGTCAACAACTGCTTCCGTGTGGCCGGCGCGGCGCAGAACGCCCCCGTTTACGGCGATCAAAGGGAAGATGTGTCCGGGACGTGCAAGGTCGTCAGGTTTCGTCTCTTCTGCAGCCATTGCAAGGACCGTTGCCGTGCGGTCGCTAACCGAGATACCGCTGGCCGTACCATGCACGTAGTCGACGCTGACCGTGAACCGCGTTCCGTGCAAGGCGGTGTTATCGCGAACCATGAGCGGCAGATCCAGCTGCTTGGCGCGATCCTCTGTCACACTGACGCAGATCAGCCCCTTGCCATGGGAGGCCATGAAATTGATGTTCTCCTCCGAGCAAAGCTCGGCGGCACACACCAGGTCGCCCTCATTTTCGCGGTCCTCGTCATCAACAACAATGATGCAACGTCCCGCCTTGAGAGCATCAAGGGCAGTCTCAATTGAATTGAACATGAAGGGGGCTTGCCGGCTTACTTCTGAACGACCGTGGCGATTGAGGCCTTGTCGAACTTGACATTGCATCCTGATGCAATGGTCACCGAGATCGTCGCCTCGTCAACCTCGTGGACTGTACCATGGATGCCCGAGGATGTCACGATCGCATCGCCCTTCTTGACGCTAGATAGCAACTTTTGATGCTCCTTTGCACGCTTCTGCTGCGGACGGATCATCATGAAGTAGAAGATCCCGATCACGGCTGCAAACATGAATAGCGTCTGCATGAGCTGAGCCGTTGGGTCGGCACCGGCCGATGGGGGCGGTGCCATGAGGAGCATTGAATACATAGTTCGATCCTAAATGAATGATGGTCAAGCTCGTGGTTGATTCAGCCGTTCAATGGTCTCGGCCGCCCATTGACGGAACGTGCCCTCGATGATTTTCTCGCGTGCGCTGCGAACAAGCCAGCGATACAAGGCCACGTTCTGCTCCGTTGCAAGCATAAGTCCGAGAATCTCACCCGCATTGAACAGATGGCGAAGATACGCCAAGGAGTAATTCCGACTGCTTTGGGAGCCAACCTCGTCGTCGATCGGCTCGTCTCGTTGCTTCCATGTCGCGTTCTTGATATTTACGCGACCTTTGGTCGTGTATATCGTGCCGTTCCTGGCGTTCCTTGTGGGCATGACGCAGTCGAACATATCCACACCCATGCTGATCGATCGGAGTATGTTCTCAGGTGTGCCGACGCCCATGAGATAGCGCGCCGAGGATACGGGTATGACCTCGGTGGAACATGCCACGATCTCATACATGTTCTCAACGGGCTCTCCGACACTCAATCCCCCGATCGCATAGCCATCGAAGCCAATGTCAACAAGCCGAGACATGCACACTCTTCGTAAGTCAGGATAGACACTACCTTGGCCGATACCGAACTGAAACTGTCGATGTCCGTATCGAAAGGGGCTTCCGAGATGATGTTCGCGTCCCCTCTCGGCCCAGTGAAGGGTCAGGTCCATGGATCGGCGGGCCTGTTCATGATCAGCCGGATAAGCAGTACACTCGTCCAGGACCATGAAGATGTCGCTCCCAATGGCACGTTGCGTGTCAACGACGTTCTCCGGAGTGAACAGATGTTTCGATCCGTCGAGGTGCGAACGGAACACAACGCCCTCTCGACTCATTGTTCGGAGTTCACGCAACGAGAATACCTGAAATCCGCCGCTGTCGGTAAGGATCGGACGATCCCATGTGCTGAATCTGTGAAGTCCGCCCATTGCAGAAAGCGTGTCAACTCCGGGCCTCAGGTATAGGTGGTATGTGTTGGCCAGGATGATCGGAACATCCAGTTCGAGAAGCGAACGATGGGCCATGGCCTTGAGAGCACCCTGCGTTCCGACAGGCATAAAGATCGGCGTCGGTACGATGCCGTGATCGGTGTGCAGTTCACCCACCCGAGCATTGGTGTCGGGACACGAGGACAGAAGTCGAAACGGGTTGTCGGCCGGAGATTGCGGTAACACTGCTCAGACCTCGTCCGATGGACGCTGAATGATCCCACCACCGACTACATCGTCACCCTCGTACATCACTACCGACTGGCCAGGTGCAATGGCACGTCGGGGCTCGTCGAATGTTACGTGCAGACGCCCCGCCGCGTCGGTACGGCACGTGGCCATGGCACCGGCATCCTTGTAGCGCACCTTTACGAGAAATCGCCGCTCATCATTCAGATCGGAGTACTTCTGCAGATTGACGCTATGTGCCGTGAGTGTTGTGGCCTCGAGCTTTTCCTCGGTTCCAACCACGACCGTGTTAGTGTCGGGAAGGACGTTCAAAACATACAGCGGCTCGGAGTGGGCTATGCCCAGCCCCTTTCGCTGACCAACGGTGTAGAACGGATAACCCTCATGCGTACCGATCACACGGCCGTCGAGCACGATGTCCCCGGTGCCGATCCTCTGGTCGATGTCGCTAACGGCATCACGCAGAAACCGCCTGTAGTCGTTGTCGGCAATGAAACATATCTCGTACGACTCCGGTTTCGGTGCCAGATCAAGCCCAAGGCGCTCCTTCTCGGCGCGCGATTGTGGCTTGGTAAATCCTGAGAGCGGAAAGATGGTACGGGCCAGGTGCTCTTGTCGGACACTCCAGAGCATGTACGATTGATCCTTCTGAGGATCGAGACTGCGGCGTATCCAGCGGCGGCCGCTCGTCTCGTCGTGCATTATACTGGCATAGTGACCCGTGGAGATGAATTCGGCACCGAGCGAGTCGGCCTTCCGAAGCATCTCGGCCCATTTGATCTGGCGGTTACACTTAACGCATGGATTCGGTGTGTTACCCTCGAGGTAGTCCTGAACAAAGTAGTTGATGACCTGATCTTTGAACGTCTCGGTAAAGTCAACGGTGTAATGTGGAATGCCCAGACCCAAAGCTACACGCCGTGCATCGTTGATGCCGTCGAGCGAGCAGCACGTTGAATCATTTCCGACATTGCCACCGACGTCCTCATACTTGTAGGTCTTGATGGTGATGCCGACCACGTCAAAACCCTGCTCTACGAGCAGTCCGGCAGCAACGCTGGAGTCGACTCCGCCGGACATGCCGACGATAACACGATTTGAATTCCGTTCCACTGGTGGTAGCTTTCTGACTGGAGATGCAAACTTACCATGACTGACAAACCGTTCATCGAAGCACAGCCGCGCGCCCTCGATCGATTCTTCTGGGGTCGCTACTTCAACTTCACCCTGCGACGTCACTTTTCTCGAGGCTACATCGCCGGCGAAGAGCACCTGGAGTCGGTCAAGGCCGCTGTTGACGGAATTCCGACCATCATCGTTTCCACTCACGGATCCTGGTGGGATGCAGCTGCGGCAATCACGATCGCCTTCTCCCGACACAGTCTCGACATGGATGGCATGATGGAGTATCGCCAGCTTTCTCGCTATCGATTCTTTTCACACCTCGGCATCTTCAGCGTCATCCGGGAGGATGCCAAGAGTGCCATGAAGTCTCTGCGATACGCGGCAGGCCGCATTCGAGGCACGAACCGAATCCTGTGGATGTATCCACAGGGAGAGCTAATCCACCAAGATGTCGATCGAATCGATTGCGAACCTGGCGTAGGCATACTGACACATCTGGTCGGCCCTTGCCGTATTCTTCCGGTAGCAATGCGCTACGAGATGCTCCGAGAACAGCTGCCAGCGTGCTGGGTGCGCTTTGACAAGCCCCTTGTCATAGAACCTTCCACACCGATTCGCCACGTTCAAGCGATTTGTTCCGAGGCATTGACCTCGGTCCGAGATGTACTCAGGGCCGACGCAATGAGCGAGAGACACCAAAATTATGAGACCTTTGTAAGGGGGCCTCTGTCAATGGAAAAGCGCTTCGATGCACTCCTGGGTAGACGTCCCTGAACCGGGCGACCTGCCGAGAACCGTCAGTTCTTCACAAAACTCACGGTCCACACGCCGCTTCCGGCGCGGATCTGAGCAAGGTACATTCCTGGCGTCCAAGTGCCTGCATTGACCCTCATCGACGTAGACATAGACTGCGAGGTTGTCTCAAACACCGTCCTGCCGGTGATGTCCATGACGACCAGCGTTGCCATTGAAGTACCAGGTAGCGAGATCACAAATGACTCGTCAACCGGGTTCGGCGTGACAGCGATCTGCCAGCCACTGCCGTTGTCATCGATGACACTCACGGCCGGTTCATACGTGTATGCGAACTCATCCGATGTGTTCGAGCATGTTGCATCAAACACTTTAACAAGGTACGACCCGCTCTGCGTGACTGGCAGGTTCCGAGAGGTCGCTCCGGAGATCTCAACACCATCCCTGAACCATTGATATTTGGTCACTCCGCCAAAAGCTGACGAGCGCAGCGTATCGCGCGCGATCTTCGTGACAAGGGGCTTTGATGGCAACCTATTGATGACAACGTTGATAGACGTTGAGGTAGCGCGGCATCCCTTCGAATCCTCTACTCCCACCAAGTATGCTCCACTTTGCGAGGCATTGTTCAGAACAACCCTACGTGTTGTGTCTCCATTCGACCACCTATATGATGAATATCCGGTTGCTGCCTCTAGCACCACCGAATCGCCAGCACAGATAGTGGTCGGCGTTGCTGCAGTAATCGTCGGTGTCGCTGCAGCACACTGCGTGACATCGATCTCCCATATACCACGACCATAGGTTGATATTCGTAGCAGACTCGACGACGGGATAAGTCGCAAACCCGTTACGATCACCGGAGGCAGACCCGAACCATATGACTGCCAGAACCCGGTTCCCTCATCCATGAAAAAGACTCCAATATCAGTTCCGGCGAATAGTCGATTCGGAGTTCCTCGCTGATATACCAAGCTGTTGCACGGAACATTGGGAAGCCCGGTGCCGGTGATATTAGATACAACACCATTGCTCACCATCATAACCTTCTGACCTTGCGAGAAACCTCCGATTGCCACATAGTACTTGCTCGGAGTGACAGGGTCCACCTCAATCCCCATAATAAACCCATTGATACCGGTTTGCTGCTGCCATGTCTGACCTCCATTGGAGGTGAAGTGCAACGCCGTGTTGTAGGC
>VERF01000009.1 GCA_018882895.1 Candidatus Kapaibacterium sp. | reverse complement strand
CCGATCTCAAGGATCGACACGTCGAACGTACCACCACCGAGGTCATAGACTGCCACGACCTGGTTTTGACCCTTTTTGTCGAGTCCGTATGCCAGAGCTGCAGCCGTTGGCTCGTTGATGATGCGTCGCACCGTAAGACCGGCGATCTCACCGGCGTCCTTGGTAGCCTGACGTTGCGCGTCGTTGAAGTAAGCAGGTACGGTGATGACAGCCTCGGTGATCTTCTCACCCAGATAATCCTCGGCGGTCTGCTTCATCTTCTGAAGCACCATGGCCGAGATCTCAGGGGGCGAGTAGAGCCGTCCGTCGATGTCCACCCGAGCCGTGTTGTTGTCGCCCGATACGATCGCATAGGGCACACTCTTTGCCTCGTCCGTTACCTCGGTCATTTGCCGACCCATGAAGCGCTTGATCGAGTAGATCGTGTTCTTCGGGTTGGTAACGGCCTGACGTTTTGCCGACTGACCGACGAGGCGCTCACCGCTCTTTGTGAATGCGACGACCGACGGAGTGGTACGCATTCCTTCGACGTTGGCGATCACGACGGGCGTTGTGCCCTCCATGACGGCGACGCAGGAATTCGTTGTTCCGAGGTCAATTCCGATGATCTTTCCCATTGGGAATCCTTGAACCTAAACGTGTGTGAATGTGAATTGCTTACGCGATCTTGATCTCTTGTTCCTTATGCATGGCCGGCTCCTTCTTGGCCACCCACACCGTCAGAACTCCTTTGTCGAATGTTGCCTTCACCGAGTCCAGCTTCAAATCGTTTGGCAGCGTGAACGACCGCGAAAACGAACCGTAGTTGCGCTCGATACGCGTGTAGTTCTTGTTCTGCTGCTTCTCCTCGCGCTTCTTCTCGCCGCGAATTGTCAGCACACGATCATCGGTGACGGTGATCTTGACGTCCTTCTTGTCCAAGCCCGGAAGCTCGGCGTGGAAAGACACTCCTTCTGCTTCATCGCAGATATCAACGCGAGGTGAGAATTCGCCGATCTCGAACTGCAGGCCTCCGTCGTTGAAGCCATCAAACAATTCGTTCATGCGACGAAATACCGTATCGACTCCGCGAAACGGATCAACTTTGATCAGGGACATTGTCGGTCTCCTAGTGGTGATGAGGAATGACATTTGTGCTCCCAATGGCCATTGGTGGAACTGCGGTGATGACGAACATCTTGGAAAATCGTGCCAAACCTGAAAATCTGCCGTAATGACATAACGCCAGCGTAAGTCGATGTCAATACGACAGTTGTGCGGCAAAGGGGGCTGACAGAGTGGCAGTGACGAGAGACAAGAGACGAGAGACAAGTGACGAGTGACGAGAGACGAGAGACGAGAGACGAGAGACAAGAGACCGATCGTTATTCCCGCGAAGGCGGGAATCCATTGCGCGATGACGATTATGCGCACCCACGGCCAAGGCCGCGGGGCCATTATGCCCGTCACTCGTCACTTGTCACTTGTCTCTCGTCACTTGTCACTTGTCACTTGTCACTCGTCACACGCCTCGCGCCTTTATACCGTTGCTTCCAATACGGCTCCTCAAGGGAGGAGATCATGACGCCGTTGGAGGTGGAGCTGTGGATGAACCTTGTATCGGCGAGGAAGATGCCGACGTGGTTGATGATGCTGTTGGAGGTTGAGAAGAAGACGAGGTCGCCGGCGGCGAGGTCAGATCGGCTGACGTTTTGCCCCACGTTAAAGAGCTCGCGAGAGGTGCGAGGCAGGGGAACGCCGGTGGGGACGAAGCAGTAGCCAACAAAGCCCGAGCAGTCGAAGCAGTCCGGAGTCACGCCGGCCGTGCAGTACGGCGTACCAATGAGATCTTGCGCCCGATCAATGATCGAGCTGACGGAAGGGGGCGCATCAACGCGAATACGTTTGGCTGAGCTGCAGCCGAGGGATAAGAGGACGGCGAGTGCCGCGAGGAAGACAGCCCCTTTACGCATCCTTCCGCTGAGGCATCAGGATGGAGGCCAGAATGCTCACCGTTAGCACTACGGCGATCACGCCCAAGGCTATTTCTATAGGCATGACGTAGAGGTCATGAATGAGCATCTTCACGCCGATGAACGACAGAACAACGCTGAGGCCGTACTTGAGGTAATGGAAGATGCCCATGACGCCGGCGACGGCGAAGAAGAGTGACCGTAGGCCCATGATGGCAAAGACGTTCGAGGTGAAGACGATGAACGGGTCTTTGGTAACGGCGAAAATCGCGGGAATGGAGTCAACGGCGAAGATCAGATCAGTGAACTCCACCACCATGAGCACGAGAAACAGCGGTGTGAACCAGCGCACGCCATCCTTCATGATGGTGAACCGATCCTGATGGTACTCATTGGTGATACGCAAATACTTCCGGGCAAGCTTCACCACTTTGTTGGCTTCAAGCTCTTCGGCCTCCTCGTCGCTGAAGGCCATTCTGATGCCCGTGAACAGTAGGAATGCGCCAAAGACGTAGAAGATCCAGCTGAAGGTGGCGATCAGGGCAGCGCCGATGGCGATCATCATGCCGCGCATCACAAGTGCTCCGATGATGCCCCAGAAGAGTACCTTATGGTGGTATTGCGGGGCGACCTTGAAGTACTTCAGGATCAGGATGATCACGAAGATGTTGTCAACCGAGAGCGACTGTTCAAGAAGGTAGCCGGCAAAGAACTCCTGTGCTGCCAAAGGCCCCTTCTCGAAGTATACAAACAGGTTGAAGAGCAGGGCAAGGCATATCCAGAAGACCGTCCAGCCTACGGCCTCGCTTACCTTGACCACGTGCGGCGTCTTGTTGAACACTCCAAGGTCGAGCGCCAGAAGAAGCAATACGAGGATGATGAAGCCGGTGTAAAGGATCGGCTCGGGTATGATTGGGAGCATCATGTTTTGCGAAACTACGACCGTAGATTGTACAAATGGGCCCACTGATTCTCATCGATGGCATGTCGCTCGTGTTCCGAGCCTACCATGCCCTGCAGCGAACGGGGATGCAATCCCCCTCCGGCGAGCCGACGTTTGCCGTCTTTGCCTTTGCCAACATCCTTACCTCGCTTCTTGATAAGCATAGTCCCGATGCGATCGCCGTTGTGTTCGACACACCTGAGCCGACGTTCCGGCATAAGCTGTACGATCAGTACAAGGCGCATAGGGATGCCTTCCCGGAAGACCTTGTCCCGCAGCTAGCTCGCATCAAGCAGCTCATCGGGCTCATGGGGCTGGAGATGGTTGAGATGCCCGGGTTCGAGGCCGATGATGTCATCGGCACGATCTGTGAGCGGGAAAGTCACGATGGGCACGACATTCTGTGTGTGACCTCGGACAAGGACTATTTCCAGCTGGTAAGCGACAAGGTCAAGATCCTGCGTCCAGGCAAAGATGTTGGCGAGTACGACGTGATGGACGCCGGCAAGGTCAAGGACAAGTTCGGTGTTGGCCCGGAGCATGTGATCGACGTATTGGCGCTCATCGGCGACTCCTCCGATAACGTTCCCGGCGTCAAGGGCGTGGGCGAGAAGACGGCGATCCCACTCATAGAGCACTTTGGCTCTCTTGAGGCACTCTACGAACGTATCGACGAAGTGGAACGCGAGTCGGTGAAAAAGAAGCTGATCGACTGCCGCGAAATGGCGTTCCTTTCCAAGACCCTCGTCACGATACATACCGACGTTCCCATCGATGCCAAACGTGTTGCCCTGGTGCGCAAGCCGATGGACGGCAGTGCCATCGATACCTTCTGTGAGGACCTCGGCTTTCACACGCTACGGCGAAAGTTCGCCAAGTATGCCCAGGCCCCCGAAGGTGCGTCGGAACGTCCTTCGCACGCCTCTGGTCATGCAGCTGAGGAAGCCCCCTTGCACACGCAGGTTCACCACCTGAAGATCCTGTCGGACATCCCACACGACTATACGCTGATCGACACGCCGGGTTCACTCACGGCCATGATTGAGGACTTGAAAGGGGCGAGCGAGCTGTCATTTGATCTTGAGACAACGGGACTAGATGCGATGCGATGTCGCATCGTTGGCATTGCTCTGTGTGCCACCCAAGGCAAGGCCTACTATGTGGATGTTGACGATCCCGATCCTGATGCAGGGGGCTCACTCTTTGGTGGTCATGGCGACGGGCACGGACTGCCGGTGGATGATGTGCTGGCAGCCGTAAAACCGCTTCTTGAGAGTGATGATATCGGCAAGGTGGGCCAGAATGCGAAGTTCGATATGCTGATCTTAAGCAGGTACGGCGTCAACGTTCGCCCCTTGGCCTTTGACAGCATGCTTGCCAGCTATGTGCTTGATCCCGATCGCCCACATAATCTTGATGCGCTCTCCGAGCGTTGGCTTACCTATGCGCCGATATCCATCACGACGCTCATTGGCGAGAAGCGTGGACAGCAGATCTCCATGCGCGAGGTCGATGCCGCTCGAGTATCGGAGTACGCGTGCGAAGATGCCGATGTGGCCCTGAAGCTCCGTCACGTTCTTGAGCCGGAGCTCGGGAAGAATGACCTGGCCGATCTTGCCCGGCGTGTCGAGTTTGCTGCTGTGCCCGTACTGGTCACAATGGAGCGCAACGGCGTCTGCATTAACACGGCGTCGCTCGGCGATCTGGGCGACTTCATGCGCACCGAGGCACGGCGTCTTGAGCAGGAGATATGGAAGGAGGCCGGTGAGGAGTTCACGATCGCCTCACCGAAGCAGCTTGCTGAAGTGCTATTCGAGAAGCTCATGCTTCCGGCATCGAAGAAGACAAAGACAGGTTATTCAACCGATTCATCGGTGTTGACAGAGCTTGCGGATTCGTATCCGATAGCGCAGATGATCCTCGATTATCGTCAAGTAGAGAAACTCCGCTCAACCTACGTGGAGTCGCTTCCCAGACTCATCAACCCCGACACGCAGCGCGTTCATACGACGTTCAATCAGACCGTTGCCGCGACCGGTCGTCTTTCGTCGACTGATCCGAACCTGCAGAACATCCCAATTCGCACCGAGCTCGGCCTGCGCATACGCAAGGCCTTTGTGCCTCAGAAGAAGGACTGGGTGATTGCATCGGCCGATTATTCGCAGATCGAGCTACGGATCATGGCGGCGATCTCCAAAGACGAGAACCTCCGCTCGGCGTTTTCCAGCGGGGCCGACATACATTCGGCCACGGCCGCGATCCTGCATGATGTGGCCATTGCTGACGTGACAGCCGAACAGAGACGGGTGGCAAAGACCGTCAACTTCGGAATCATGTACGGTCTGGGCGCGTTCGGGCTAGCACAGCGACTTGGCATTCCGCGCACGGAGGGACAGAAGATCATTGAGAGCTACTTTGAGAAGTATCCCGGTATCAAGCGCTACATGGACGATACCATTGAGTCAACCCGCGAAAGAGGCTATGCTGCTACCATTCTTGGGCGCAGGCGGTACTTCCCTTTGATCAATGCTGCCAATAGAGGTCTTCGAACGGCTGCTGAGCGTGCCGCTATCAATATGCCCATTCAGGGGACGGCTGCCGACATGATGAAACTGGCGATGATCGGTGTTCACAATCGTATGCAGAGCGAAGGAGTTTCTTCGCTTATGCTGCTGCAGGTGCACGACGAGCTTGTCTTTGAAGCCCCCTCTCAAGAGGTCGACTGGCTTCTTGCGATGGTCAAGGAGGAGATGGAGCGCGCACTGCCTCTGGAGGG
Source organism: Candidatus Kapaibacterium sp. (assembly GCA_018882895.1). GTDB lineage: Bacteria > Bacteroidota > Ignavibacteria > Kapaibacteriales > Kapaibacteriaceae > UBA10438. The sequence continues at coordinate 50,833 of VERF01000009.1, read as the reverse complement.
GGTACCCGTCGTTGTCGAGACCGGCTTCGGCCCGTCATGGTACGATGCGCATTGAGCAGACTATTTTTGTGTCCATGCCACTTCTCACCGCGGTCATCCTCGGCATCATTCAGGGACTCAGCGAGTTCCTGCCCATCTCCAGTACGGCGCACCTGACCCTTGCGGGCTCGATGTTCGGCGTCATCGATCGGGCACATCCGGAGCGGTGGACCTCGTTCATGGCAACCATTCAGCTCGGAACGCTGGCGGCAGTGCTGATCTACTTTCGCTCCGATATCCTTCGTGCGGTTCACGCGTGGACATCGGAGAATCTGACCGCCAAGAGAAGGAGCTTTGCTGATCAGGGGGCTGACAGTCGCCTGGGATGGCTGGTGATCATAGGAACAGTACCCATTGTGGTGGTCGGACTGGCTTTCAAGGACGTCATTGAGGGGGCCGTCACAAAGGAGCTCACGGTGATCGCCGCGGCACTCATCGGCATGGGGCTGCTGTTGTGGCTGGCCGAACGGCGGGCTTCCTTCACCAGGTCGACAAGTGACCTTGGCGTTGTCGATGCCGTTGTCATCGGGCTTGCGCAGTGTTTGGCACTGATTCCGGGTTCGTCGAGAAGTGGATCGACGATGATGGCGGCACTATTCCGCGGGATGACGCGCGAGCATGCGGCTCGGTTCTCGTTCCTGATGTCCATACCCGCCATTCTCGCCGCTGGACTTCTTGAGTTTTCTCATGAGCTTAAGCACATCTCCATGAGCGACGGCGGTCTGCAGCTCGGTGCGGCCACACTCGCAGCGTTCGTCAGCGGATACTGGAGCATTGATGCTTTGCTCAAGTATCTGCGCACCCGAACAATGGCAGTGTTCGTCATCTATCGCGTTGCCCTGGGACTGGTCATCCTGCTGGCCGGATGTGAGCCAAAGAATGAAACCCCGGCCGAGACAGTTCGCCAGATCGCCCCACCTGCCGAGAAGCTTAGCGTACCACCGATTGATTCGCTCGGTGGTGCCATTGCCACGGACACGGTGGAGATCATGACCTCCAAGGGGCCGATACAGATCGAGCTCTATGGCAACGACGCGCCGAAGACCGTTGCGAACTTTGTTGGCCTGGTGGAGAAGAAATTCTACGATGGAACCCTGATCCACAGGGTTGCCCGCGACTTCGTCATCCAAATGGGCGACCCAACCACGCGCGACCGGAAGGCACGCAGTGAATGGGGTCGAGGGGGCCAGACGGCAACCGGAGAGCCCCTTTCCGACGAGTTGGACGAGGCATTACCATCGGCACGAAGGGGGTATCGACCGGGCATCGTGGCCATGGCGCGTAAGTCGACCCCGAACTCCGGAACCAGCCAATTTTTCATTTGTCTGGAAAAGGCCTCGGCACTTCCGTACCAATACACGATTTTTGGCAGCGTCATCGAAGGAATGGAAACAGTCACGAAGATCGGCGGGGTGGACGTTGAGCCGGGCCCACTTGGCGATACCGACGGTATCCCGAAGTCTGCGATCGTTGTGAAGAGCATCCGGACCCGATGATGGACGCAAATCAGATCTGAATTCAACACTTCATTTTGGAGAGAAAACCATGCGTATCACTTCGTTGATCGCCTCATTCCTTTGCTCACTTCTTGTCATGAGCTGCTCAATGGACGCACAATCAAACGGACCCGCTAAACCAGGAGATGGACCGATGTACACGATCGAAGTAACACAAGGCAATACGAACCTCGGAAAGATCGTTCTGCGCCTCTTCCCAACCATCGCACCGAAGCACTGCGCCTTCTTTGAAGCACGTGTTGCCGAAGGTTTCTACGACGGAACGGCATTTCACCGTTGCATTGCGAACTTCATGATCCAAGGGGGCGACCCGAACAGCAAGAGCGGCCCTCGTGCATCATGGGGAAGCGGTGGTTACAAGGAAAAGGTGCCAGCTGAATTCTCGGACATCTCTCACGATCGTGGTGTTATTTCGGCTGCTCGCACGAACGACCCGAACAGCTTCAGCGGCCAGTTCTTCGTTTGTGTAGCCCCTTCGCCATGGCTCAACGGACAGTACACCGTGTTCGGTGAAGTGGTCAGCGGCATGGAGGTCGCCGATGCGATCGTGGCAGCACCGCAGGATGCAGCCAACAATCCACTCGAGAAGATCTCAATGAAGATCACAAAGAACAAGTGAGATTCATCCGGCCCCGTGAATGGTCAACACTTGTCGTCTCTTGAACTGCGTGCTTGCGCTCGCGCTGACGTGCCACACGCTGGTATCGGCAGCTGCTGATAGCACCTTCAAGCCCGAGTCACTTGGTGCGCTCGTCAATAGCGCGTATGATGATCTTAAACCAGTCATCTCGCCGGACGGCCGCACCTTGTACCTGTGTCGTAAGGGCTCCCCGGATAACATCGGTGGAGGGGGCGAAGACATATGGGTAAGTGAACTCAGAGAAGACGGTACATGGGGTCCGGCCGTGAACATCGGCGGAGTTCTCAACAACCGCGGCAACAACAGCGTTTGTTCGATCTCTCCGGATGGAAAGACAATGCTGCTTCTTGACGCATACTCCGACCCCTCAGCACGGCTGCGAAGCGTGGCAATCTCCCAACGGGCAAGTTCTGGATGGTCGGTTCCGAGGCCGGTGGATATTGCCGATTATTCAAACGACAGCAAGTATTCTGAGTTCTGCCTGTCGAATGACGGAGAAGCGCTCATCATGGCCATCCAGAGATCGGATTCTCGGGGTAGTAGAGATCTCTACGTGAGTCTCCGCAAGAAGGACGGAACGTATGCTTCCCCGCTGAATCTGGGTTCGGTCATCAACTCGTCCGGTCAGGAGGCCACACCTTTTCTGGCTTCGGATGACGCATCATTGTATTTCGCTACTGACGGGCGCCCAGGGTACGGTGCATTCGATGTCTTCGTCTCGCGCCGTCTGGATTCAACCTGGACCAACTGGTCCGAACCGGAGAATCTTGGGCCAACCATCAATTCCGAGGATTGGGATCTTTCGTACACGATCCCGGCCGATGGCAAGTTCGCCTACTTTGTTTCGTATGTCGACACGCTCAGTGGCGACATCTTCCGCGTGCGCCTTCCGGAGAAGGTTCGACCGCGTCCGGTCGTGCTTCTCTCAGGTCGGGTGTTGAACATGAAGTCCAAAGGGCCGGTGGCAGCCGACATCGTCTATGTGAATCTTGCGACCGGTTCTGAGGTTGGCCGTGCTCGATCAGCCGACGGCACTGGTGAGTATACCATTACGCTACCGGCAGGCGTTTCGTATGGACTCAGGGCCGAGGCCAGGGACTTTGTGGCCGTCAGTGAGAACATCGACCTGACCTCGTACACCGAATATGCCGAGCGTCAGCGTGATCTTGAACTGTTGCCTCTTGAGAAGGGTGTCGTGATTGAACTGAAGAACATATTCTTCGATCGGAAGCTCGCCACGCTTCGCCCTGAATCGACCACGGAACTGCAGCAGCTGGTGAGTCTGATGCGAGACAACCCTACGATCAAGATCGAAGTAAGCGGTCACACCGACGCCATGGGGAAAGACTCGGATAATCAGCAGTTGTCAGAAGACCGTGCAAGTGCTGTGAAGGATTATGTCGTGACGGTGGGCGGCGTCAGTCCGCTGCGAATCAGCGCCCGTGGCTATGGCGAAACACGTCCGGTGGCCAGCAACGACACCGACGAAGGGCGCGCCAAGAATCGTCGCGTTGAATTCACGATCCTGGAAAAATAATGTCAACCACAACCCACGCCGCCGTCGACATCATTGAGCGCGAACATGCCGTCGTGTTCCAGACCTATCGCCGCATCAATGTGGCTATCGACAGGGCCGAGGGAATGCGCATCTATGACGTCGACGGTAGGGCGTATCTGGACATGTTGGGTGGCATCGCCGTCAACGCTCTTGGCCATGGCCACCCTCGCATCATCGAGGCCATCGAGCATCAGATACGTCGCTACATGCACGTTTCGAACGTGTTCTACCAGGAACCACAGGTGATCTTGGCCGAGCAACTCGTCAAGGCCTCGGGCTATCCGCGAGTGTTCTTCAGCAATTCCGGGGCCGAGTCAACTGACGGCGCGATGAAGATCGCACGACGCTTCGGCAGTGCCACCGGACGTTATGACATCATTGGCTTCTCAGGGGGCTTTCATGGCCGCACCTATGGAGCTCTTTCTGTGATGGATAAGCCCCTTTACAAAGAGGGCATGGGGCCATTCCTGCCCAATACACTCGTACTGCCGTTTAACGACGTGGACGCTCTGGAAGCGCGCGTTGATGAGAATACGGCAGCGGTGATGCTCGAGTTCCTCCAAGGTGAAGGGGGCATTGCAGAGGCTACGCAAGAGTTTGTCGATGCGATCTGGAGACTCAAACGGCAGTATGGCTTCCTTGTCATTGCCGACGAAGTCCAATCGGGCATCGGACGTACGGGTGATTTCTTTGCATTCGAGCGCTACGGCGTGCGCCCCGACGTGGTGACCATTGCCAAGGCCATGGGTGGCGGACTCCCGCTGGGTGGTATCCTGGCCACGGATGAAGCGGCTGCTCTGCTTGAGAAGGGAATGCACGGCACGACCTATGGCGGCAACCCGGTGGCCTGTGTGGCCGGCAGTGTTGTTGTTGATGAGGTGACCAGCGGTTTGATGCATCACGTGCGCGAAGTAGGCGAGTATCTCCATGGCAGACTACGCGAGATACACGACAGCTTCCCAACTCTCATTCGTGAAGTTCGCGGCCGTGGGTGCATGCAGGGCCTTGTGTTGAATCAGGACGCGGCACCGTTCATTCCTAAACTTCTTGAGCATGGTGTTATCGCAAATGCTACGGCGGGGAATGTGATTCGACTCGTCCCTCCGTTTGTGATCACGCACTCCGATGTTGACGAGTTGCATTCGGCACTTATGATGGTCTTCACGGCCGGATGATCTGCCGTCAGGCATGTGGGGCGTGCTGCATTGCCCCCTCCATAACATCACCCATACCTGGCATGCCGAATGGTAAGCCGGCAGGCGTGCGATGTGTGCAGCTGACCGATGATATGAAATGCCAGCTGTTCGGATCCCCGTTGCGGCCCGTCTTCTGTGGAACACTTCAACCAAATGAACAGATGTGTGGCAGTTCTCGGGACCAAGCCATGGACATCTTAACCCATCTCGAAATCGAAACGCGGCCCGAGCGGCCGAATGCATGACCCATCCCATCCTGATAACCTGTCCGCGTGAAATCCCTCAGATCCTGGCTCGCGAGGTCGAAGCACTTGGACTGACAGTTAGCAACATTCTGCCGGCTGCCGTCGAGACCTCAGGTACGCTCGAAGACTGCATGCGTCTGAACCTTTGGCTGCGCACGGCGCACAGAGTTCTGTTGCGGCTTGGCGCTTGGTCCGTAACCACGGCCGATGAAATGTATGAGGCTGTCAAGGGGCTTGCATGGCACGAGTGGATACCGGCCGATGGATATCTAAGCGTTGTCAGCTCCATTGATACGCCGGAGATCGACAATACGATGTACGCCAACATGCGGTGTAAGGACGCGATCGTGGACCAGATACGAGAGCGCAAGGGAATTCGGCCCAGCAGCGGCCCAGACACGTCGCAGAGCGTTGTGTTTCTCTACTGGCATGATGACTCTCTCATGGTGTACGTTGACACGTCGGGTCAGCCCCTTTCCGACAGAGGCTACCGGATGCATCCGGCCAAGGCGCCCATGCGTGAGTCGCTGGCGGCGGCCGTGATCCTCTCGATGCGCTGGTCTGCAGGCTTTCCGTTTGTCAATCCGATGTGCGGCAGCGGTACACTTGGAATCGAGGCGGCAATGATCGCTGCTAACATTGCTCCGGGGTCGATCCGCCAAAACATGGGGTTGTTCCATTTGCTCCCATTTGAGCCGAAGGGTTGGCAGACCATGAGGTCAGAGGCTCGCCAGGCGCGCAGAGACGAGCGCACAGAGATCCGTTGTTCCGACATCGATCCACGCGTCGTGCGTCAGGCCCGTGAGAATGCCCGTGCTGCGGGCGTCTCGATCGACGTTGCTACATCTGACTTTCGAGATGTTCAAAGGGTCGACTCGGCTGCTTCCTCCGACGGGGTAGGTCCGGTGATCATCTTCAACCCGGAATATGGACTGCGACTTGGAGATGAGCACACGCTTCGAGGTGTCTACCGCGACATTGGTGATCTGTTCAAGCAGCGCTTCGGCGGATACACAGGGTACGTGTTCACAGGTAACATGGCTCTTGCCAAAGAGATCGGATTGCGCTCGTCGCGGCGCATGACGTTCTGGAGTGCCGACCTTGAATGCCGGCTGCTGGAGTTTGAGCTCTATGCCGGAACGCGCAAGGCCTACGGTCAGACTACTTCGACTCGTACCACCGACGAGCATCCGACTTCATCTGCACAAGAGAGTTCTTGAGCAGATACATCATGTGCCCGGCAGGGTAGTACGTCATGCTGACGTTTGACCGCAGCGGCGACGGCAGGCCGAGATGATCGAAGGTATACTCGGCACCATAGAACGGCGTAGCTAGATCGTAGTATCCGTTGAGGACCCACACGCGCAGTGCCGGATTCATCTGCATGGCATTGCGCAGACGAGGCGCAACGTTGAGGTACTCGTTCTGAACGTTCGAGTAGTCCCAGGGCCACACCCGACCCGTCAGTACTTCGTACGGTAGCGAGGTGGTGACGTTCAGTTCGCGGGCAAGGTAGTCGTTGATGCACGTCGAAAAGCAACCGGCGATCGTTGGATGATGACTCGGATCACGCTCCATAGACTCTCCGAGTCGGTCGGCGATCGTGCCGGTGTATCGACTGTCAAATCGGCCAATGACAAGCCCCTTGTCACGCAACAGCTCCTGGCAGAAGCGGAAGATCACCGGACGCAGGTCTGCCTTGTCGACATACTCGCGGGACAGTCCGGTGAAGCGCGATATCTTCTCGATGATGGTGCTCCGGTCAGCCTCACTCATGGAACCACCCTTCATCAGGGCAAGCGTGTAGTCGCCCATGGCAAACTCTCGTGCCTTCGCCACCAGCTCTTCCAGCTTCAGGGACTGCAACTCGGGTGACAACTTCTTGTGATACCACGCCGAGGCGGCATATGTTGGAAGGAACGTCGCGAACGGAAGATCGTTGCCTTCGGCAAAGTCAATGCTCTGAAAGTTCAGCACCGTACTGACGAGGATGACACCGTTGAGATACATTCCGTAGCGGTTCTGCAGGTGCTCTGACATGGCGCTGGCGCGCGTGGTGCCGTAGGATTCGCCAATGATGTACTTGGCAGATGCCCAACGCTTGTTGTCCGATGTCCAGCGTCGAATGAACTCACCGACCGACTCCACATCCTGGTTGTAGCCGTGAAACTGCTTGGCATCCTTCTCGTCGCTTGCCCGAGAAAAGCCCGTGCTGACGGGATCGATGAACACCAGGTCCGTCATATCAAGCCATGACTGGTCGTTGTCGACGAGCTTATAGGGAGGGGGCAGTGTGCTTCCGTCATCATTCATCAGCACGCGGCGAGGTCCGAGCACGCCGAGGTGCAGCCAGACGCTCGACGAGCCGGGTCCGCCGTTGAAGGAAAATGTCAGCGGGCGCTGTGCCGGATCGGTAACACCCGTCTTGGTATAGGCGATGTAGAAAACCTTTGCACGTGGTGTGCCATCCTCTTTGACCAGCGTCAGGTGTCCGGCCGTGGCTTCGTAATCGATCTTTTTTCCATCGATCGTGACGCTATGCTTGGTCACAACAGGCTTCTGGAAGATGGCGATCTCTGCCTTGGCTGAGTCTGCAGCCGCGGTGTGTGCCGGAAAACAAAGAACGAAGAGAGCGAAGAAGATCAGTGCGAAGGTGGTGGACTTCATGCAAGATTCCGAGTTGTTTCCTGGTGAATGTACTTGGCGACTTCCGTCATGCTGCCTGTTTCGCGGAAGACTCGCAGTTGGCGATCAGCACCCGAACCGTTCTCAAGGATCGTGTGAATGTATTCGATATGCTGCCGCGACCCGAGATCGTCGACAACATCATCGACAAACTCAAGCAGTTCCCGGATCAGATCACGCGCAGGCATCTCCCGCTGGCGCCCCCAGTCAATGAGGTTGCCATCAAGTCCGTACCGAACGGCGCGCCACTTATTCTCCATCAGCAAAGAGCGACGATAGGTCCGGAACGACAGGTTCTTCTCGTAGAGTGAGAAGAGTTTTGCGGCAACGGCCTGACAGATGGCTGCGATGGCAATTGTTTCTTCGACACGCATCGGCAGATCACAGATGCGCACTTCAAGGGTGGGGAAGAATGGGTGTGGACGTATATCCCACCAGATCTTCTTGGCGTTGTCAATGGAACCTGTCTTGATCAGCAGGTTCACGTAATTCTGATACTCGCCCCAGCTTGAGAACGCATCCGGAAGGGCCGTGCGCGGGAAGCGTTCGAAGATCTTCGAACGATATGATTTCAGCCCCGTGTCAATGCCCTCCCAGAATGGAGAGTTTGTGCTGATGGCAAGAATGTGCGGCATGAAGTAGCGCATCTCATTCATCAGCTGTATCTGTGTTTCGCGGTTCTCAATGCCGATATGGACGTGCATTCCGAAGATCAGCAGGGACCTGGCCAGCAGCTGCATGTCTTCCACAAGGATGCGGTAGCGCTCGTCGGGGTAGATCTCCTGATCCTCCCACCGTGCGAATGGGTGTGATGAGGAAGCACCGATGCAAAGCCCGTTCTGTGCAGCGAGGTTTGAGACGATACCACGGATCTTTCGCACTTCGTTGAACGCCTCCGTGGTGTTCTTGCAGATCCCAGTTCCGATCTCAAGCATCGAGCCATGCATCTCGGGTTTGATGTGTTCGTGCAGGACCTTTTCGCCCTGACCAAGGAGGTCGAACTGTATGTGCGACTTCAGGTTAAAGGTCGAAGGATCGAGCACCATGTACTCTTCTTCGATGCCAAGCGTAAAGCTTGGGCGTTCATACGGGTTGGCTGGATCGAACCAGATACCGACATCTTCGGCTGCCATGAAACACATCCTTAATGTAATGGGTCGAAGATAGGCAGGGCGAGAGCCGACTGCAACGAATCGCCAAATGCTTCGTCGTATACTTGCCTTATGCCGCAACTCAGTATCGAAGGGAATGGTCGCATCGAGCGGACGGCCATTTACTACAATGGACAGCAGCTCGACAAGGTCCGCGAGGTCTTCGTACACATCAGTGAGGATGGAGACTTTGATGCCCTTATCATGTACGTTGGCTCCGATGGCCAACAGTACACGAAGAATATCTTCACCGACTACCTCGACAATGTGCAGACCGAGCCAGCTGGTTTCACCCAGGAGGAGGCCGAGACGCTCCAATTGCTGACGATCGATTGTGACGGAACGCTCGAGTCGACCTTGCTGGTCCGGAACAACGAAGAGCAAGAAGGAGTTGTCCGCCTGTACATCCACATCAAGGCCCCCTCCGTCGAAGAGGGAAGGGGCTTGCGGTCATGGTTCGGCGGAAAGAAGAACATCCCCGAGCGTGCCGAGTTTGCCGCAGAGATCACATACCGCGAATTTGACGGGTCGCTAACGACCGAAGGAGTCTTCTAATGATGAAACGAGTATTTGTCATAGCCACCCTCGTACTGGCCGTCATGGCATGGGTCATCCCGACTGATGCGCTTGCGCAGAGGCGCGGCGGTGGATCTTTTGGCGGAAGCCGCGGTGGGTCTGGTCGGAGTTTCGGTCGTAGTTATCGCTCCCCCAGCAGCGGCCGGTCGTTTGGCGGATCACGCACCCGGCAGGCCCCGCCCCCTTCGCGGACCTCTCCGGGATCGACATCGCCGTCGGGCCGATTCAATTCGGCGCCATCTACCCGGAACTCCTTTGGCGGGTCACGCATGAATCGTCAGGGCGATTACACCGGACGATATGGCGTGCCGCGTGCCACCGAGAAGAGGAGCTTCCGCGATCCGTCGGGAAGGCAGACCAACTATGTCGTGAACCGATATGGCGGCATGGGTGACGGTTTCATGATGGGGTACATGCTAGGTAGCATCCCGTGGTACTGGTCGATGCCATTCCACCCTGCGTTCTACTTTTCACGTCCGTACACGCACTCCAATCCGGACGGATCGGTTGGCGTGTATCCGCCGACGTTTCAGTGGGGAACGCTGATCATCACGTTGCTTGTCATCGGAGGTATTGCCTTTATCCTGTACACGTGGCTCCGCAATCGACGTCGTCGCATGAGCGGAGCGTACGCCGGCGCTGGTGCGACATCGTGGGACCGCGAGCCCACGGATGACACGGACTCTAAGAGCAGCTTCTATTGATCGGTCGACTTACTCGACGATCACGCTCAAGGTGCGAACTCCCAGACCGTGCGTAAGGACAAGCCTGTAAGCACCCTTAGGCAGCCCAGCCACATCGACATTCGATGTTCCCGGTTCGACGGCCCATGAGGAGATCATTGCGCCGACCGAGTTGACCAGCGTGGCCTTGCAGGGGGCAAGCGTCTGCAGAGAGAACGACGTCGATGTTGGGTTTGGCCACACATTGACGGTTCCCATGGCCGCGAGGTCCTCAGACACCGACGTTGCGAGTTGAACGGTAGCCACCAGCGGAAGGTCAATTGATGACGGTGTGCCATCGGAAGTGACCCGCAGGACCGCCCGGTACGTGCCCGTATCTGCCCCAGTGCAGCGCACAGGGATCGTTATTGAGCCTGCTGCGCTAACAGTAGTGCGCGGTGGCGTTGGGATTGAAAAGGCCGACGTCGGGGTCGAGCCCTGTGGCACGATCTCGTACTTGCTGACGTTCATGTCTGACGTACCGTTGTTCCGCAGGGTAGCGGTGCGATTCCGTGTCTGGCCGCTCTCCATTGCACCGAAATTTATCTCGTTGGCCGAGAATGACGGAAGTTTCGATCCGTTTGGTCCGGCATAGCGGTACTGAAGCACGCCGATCTCCTCACCTGACATTACAATTGTCGGACGTCCGACCACGTTGGCTGATGCCGCAACCGGACCGGCTACAGGGCGAGAGAGAACTGTCTGCCAGTTGACGCCATTGTTGTCCGAAGCATACACCTCGCCATTCGAACACACCATCACATGGTGTCCGGCATTGGCCAGCACCGAAACAGGCGTCACCTTCATCGTCGTATTGATATCGGCCGTTCCGGCCTTCCAGTTCAGCCCTCCATTACTGGTCGAGGCGAGACGGAAGACGCCGTTTGCTGTCGGGCGGTAGAGAATGATACCGTTGGAACTATCGCGGAACGCAAGCGAAACGATGGTCACGTTTCCGAGGCCCGTAGAAGCTTGACTCCAGCTTACACCCTTGTTCAAGGAATAGAAGACGCGTCCGCTCGAGGTGCCGAACCACATCGCATCGCCATGAGAGGCAACGCAACCCGGAGTAACCGACTCGCCGGCCAAAGCCACCGGAGTTCCGGCGATGGCAGCCCACGCTGTCCCGCCGTTCGTGGATCGGGCAAGTCCCAGCTTGCCGCCAACAGGATTGCCGACAGCGACCGCCGTCTGGGCATCGAAAAGGTTGATTCCGGCCACCGATGAAAGCAACGTGCTGACGTCCACATTACTCCAGGACTGTCCACCGTTGAATGAACGTGCTACCGTTGCCTTACCGGAATTCAGTCCGCCGATCATGACGTTTGTTGAGGAAATCCCTCGAAGAACTGTCGCCGCAAATGGGGTAGACAAAAAGCCGCCGCTTCCGCCGGACGCACGAAGCATGGCACGCTGACCAAAGATCGTGCCGGTGGAATAGATGGTTCCGTCGTCGGTCATGTCCACTCGGTCCCAATTGGCCGAGCCAGACTGGTAGACCATGGAGAAAGAGTTCTGCGTTGAAAGTTCAACCGGAACGAAGAGCACTTCGTGGTTGACGTATGTCCCGCTGGCAATTGTCAGACTGATACGAACGTTTGAGTTGTACCAGGGGAAGTTGTCTTCAAGCTCAAGGTCGATCGTTCCGCTTGCCTGAGAGTTTCGCGTGATGTTGCCAAGGGCGAGCGTTGTACCGGTATGCAGTTTGACGAATCCGTCAAGCACCGTCAGCGTCACGCGCACGTCAGACGCATCGGCGAGGACGTTCTTCAACGTGAACTTCACGGACGTCTTATCGAATCCGGTGATCTTACCGTCCTGACTGCCATTGATGGTTAGGTCCGATAGCATCAGCCCAGGTGCACGGTTGCCGGAAGTAAATGATGCATTCGTCGTCAACGCGCGTTCCGCGTTAACGCGTCCCCAATAAAGACGGCGGTTATCGGCTGTGACCCCTTGCAGCTGGTCGACTGTGCCACGAAGCTGTGCTGCGATCATTTCCGGCGTCCACGTCGGACGAGCTGCCTTGATAAGGCCGGCAATTCCGGACACCAGCGGCGATGAAAACGATGTGCCTGAGAGCCCCCTGTAGGTATTGGGCGCATAGGTGCTGAGAATGTTCTCACCCGGTGCGTAAATGTCAACGTTCATTCCGTAGTTGGAAAAGCCCGAGACGCGGTCTGAACCATTGCATGAACCTACACTAAGCACGCCATCGAGACTCGCCGGTGATTGAAGATAGCTGTCATTGTTTTGGCCATCATTCCCCGAGGCGGCTATAACGAGTGACCCCTTCGAGAGAGCATAATCAATCACCGACTGAGCACCTGGGTCAATACCGGCGCCTCCCCAGGAGCAATTGATAATATGAGCGCCAAGATCGGCCGCATAGGCGATGGCATCATATCCGCGTAGAAGTCCCCGAACCGATGGGTTATCGGAGCCGACCTTGATAGGGATGATACGGCAGCTGAATCCGGTGCTGGCCACGCCCAGGGTGTTGTTTGTCGTTGCTCCGGCACAACCTGCGACGACCGTGCCGTGCCCGTTTTGATCGTTGATGCTGCCGGAGACCTTCGGGTCATTGTCAGGTTTCAACCTTCCGGCATTCGCATCAGTTGTGGTGATGTTGCCAACGAAATCCCAGCCTCGAACATCATCGATGTAGCCGTTGTTGTCATCGTCACGCCCATTGTTCGGGGTCTCTTTGGTGTTGGTCCAGATATTGCCTGACAGGTCCTCGTGAGACCAGTCCGTACCTGAATCAATAATAGCGATGATCACCGTGCTTGCCCCCTTGCTAATGTCCCAGGCCGCAGGAAGTTTCATTTGCTGCATCCACGGCTGCGATGAATACCGCGCATCGTTCGGGACCAGGAAAGGTTTGTGGATCCGCTCAGGGACGGCATACTCGACGTCGGGGTTATCCATCAGCTTCGCACATGCATCAAATGGGTCAAGGGGCTCACTGTAACGGATGCGGTAGATTCGGTCAAGCCCTACGGCCTGGGCGACGCGCCCATCCTGAAGGTTCATGTATGCCGAAGAAACGTCCGCAACCTGGAGCGCTACCAAGTCCGCGTTCAAGGGGCTTGCCTCAATCGCAGAACGATCACGGAAGATCCCGCGTGGCTGCTTCGTCTTTACCAGGATCACTCCCGGCACGTAGGTTCCTGCTGCGGGGCGTTCCATGATCATGTTCCGGCCTTGTCGAAACGTTCCGTTCGGCAATGTTTGGGCTTCCTGCCGGATTAGGTACGCATCGCGTCCCGGAAGTAGTCCGGCCTGGGCGGTTGCGATGAAGAACACAAGTGCGAAGAGTGCTTGGACAAGGCGCATGGCGCGAATTCCGTTTGGGTGAGTCAGAGTTTCGGTGGCAGAGAACCGAAAAACTACGACGTTTTCCCCGTACGTTTGTTATCCGTTCCCGTTGCCGCCGGACAATCCCGGGAGGTGCGTTTGCCAAGACGAAAAAAAGTCAAAAGTGGCTGTAACCATTTTTCGACTCCCGGCATCTTCCACTGTGCGCCACGATGAGCGCTCTTCACAACGCACGAAAAATTCTCTCACCAACACTTTTAGGAATACGATCATGAAAACGCAGAATGTCTTCAAGACGCTTGCCATGGTTGCCTTTTCCGTCATGGCACTCGGTCTGGTAGCTTGCTCCGAACTGGGTTCAAACCCAGCAGAGCCAATGGCAATGTTTGCCAATGTCGAAACGACGTTCGACCTGAACGGTCAGCCGGTCGACTTCACCGATGCGACTCTTGAGATGCCGATGGCGGTCAAGGAGCGTCCAAACCCAGGTCAGAAGGGTCCTCGCAGCCCATTTGACCGTCTGCTTGCAGCCCTCAAGCTCACGCCAGACCAAGCATCTCAGGTTGAAACACTTCTGGCTGCTCACAAGGACTGCGCTACGGCAGCTCTCGAAGCTCTTCGTTCCGCTGAACGCGCAATCCTGGATCGTGCAAAGGCCGCTCGCGAAGAGGCGAAGGCAGCTGTTGAAGCCGGCACCATGACGCGTGAAGAAGCACGCAAGAAGATGGGCGAGATCAACAAGGCCACACGTGAGGCCATCAAGAATCTCCCTGAGCGCGAAGCAGCTCGCACGGCCCTGAAGGCTTGTGACGATCGCTTCCTGACAGCTCTTCGCGGAATCCTGACCGAGACACAGATCACCCTGCTTGATCAGTTCATCGCGAACCGTGACGCCCGCTCGGGCGGCGGACCACGTGGTGGCGGCAACGACAGCACCGGAGGTAAGGGGCCAGGCGGACGCGGTGACGGCGGAACTGGCGACGGTGGACGCGGACCACGCGATGGCGGTAGCGGCGATACCGTGAAGCCAGGCGGACGCGGCTGATACCCGACAAATTCCCACGATCAATAACAGATGCCCATCGTTGCTCGCGCAGCGATGGGCATCGTCGTAGATTGCAGCTTATGACGCAGTTTTTCGCAGGATTTGGGCGAATCATGATGTCGATCTTCGCCGAAGTCGGTCAGGTCGCCCTTTTGCTCATCGGCATCATACGGTACTTCCCACGTGCCTTCAAGGACCGTCGACTTGTCCTTGATCAGATGAAGATTGTCGGTTCCGATTCTCTGCCTCTGGTGGTACTCGTCGGGTCGTTCACGGGAGCAATCGCTGCATTGCAGGCTACGAACCTCTTTGCCAAGTTCAATCTCATCGGGATTGCTCGCCCCTTCATCGGTGGATCCATTGCCACCGTGGTGTTCACGGAGCTTACACCCGTGCTGACGGCCCTCGTTATCGCCGGTCGAGTCGGTGGCGCCATTGCCGCTCAGATCGGCACAATGCAGGTTTCTGAGCAGATAGATGCACTCGATATGATGGCGATCGACAAGAACAGGTACCTCGGGATGCCGCGCGCTTTGGCAGCAGTGACCATGATGCCCGTGTTGGCCGTGTTCTCAAATGTTGTTGCCTTGGTTGGAGCATTTATCCTTACCAGCATCAAGTTCGATTTCAGCGCCGCGACATTTTTCGCATCGATCCAGCAGTTCTTCAGCATCGAAGAGATCAGTCGCGGGATCATTAAGTCCTTTTTCTTCGGAGGCTTCACCGCGCTGATCGGATGCCATGTCGGCTTCCGAACCAGTGGTGGTGCCGAAGGGGTGGGCCACTCAACCGTGCGGGCATTTACGATTTCCGCAGCTAGCATCCTGGTCATCGATGCCATCTTTGGCGTAGTGTTCTGATAGTGTCTCGTTATTTATCGACAAAATGACAGTCTTGGCGTCATTTTGTCAGAGATGGCGTAGTGTACTGCCATCTTTTCACTTGCTGCCTGCCCCCTGACCCTCTATTTTCGCGTCCCTCGACGGGTTTGTTAGCACTCTCACACGATGAGTGCTAACGTTTCGTCATCGGCGGTTCCCGCGCAAAACGAACGCAATTGTATCACATCATTTTGGAGGATCAGTCATGGGTCTAACCCCCCTTCATGACCGCGTGCTGGTAAAGCCCGCTCAAGCAGAAGAAGTCACCAAAGGTGGCATCATCATTCCCGACACTGCAAAGGAAAAGCCGATGCAGGGCACCATCATCGCGGTTGGCGCCGGCAAGCAGTCGGAAGATGGCAAAGTCACCCCGATGGCCGTTTCGGTCGGCGACACGGTGTTGTACGGCAAGTATGCCGGTACGGAAATCAGCATCGATGGCGAGGATTACCTGATCATGCGCGAAGCCGACGTCTTCGGGATCATCAAGTAAGCCCCCTGGCAATCAAACTCTTTTGAACAGTATCCCCGAAAAGGAATTACAATCATGGCAAGCAAGATCATAACGTTTGATGTCGATGCCCGCGCCGCACTGAAGCGTGGAGTCGACCAGTTGGCAGATGCAGTGAAGGTGACACTTGGACCAAAGGGTCGAAATGTTGTCATCGACAAGAAGTTTGGTGCCCCGACGATCACCAAGGACGGTGTGACAGTGGCCAAGGAGATCGAACTCGAAGATCCGATCGAGAACCTCGGCGCGTCGATGGTCCGTGAAGTCGCTTCAAAGACCAGTGATATTGCCGGTGACGGCACAACAACGGCAACTGTTCTGGCGCAGGCCATCGTCAAGGAAGGTCTGAAGAACGTCACAGCCGGTGCAAACCCGATGGACCTCAAGCGCGGCATTGACATGGCCGTAACGGCCATTCACGAAGGCCTCCGCGAACTGTCGCGACCAGTCCCGGGCAAGAAGGAGATCGCCCAGGTTGGAACGATCTCGGCCAACAATGATTCGACGATCGGAAACCTGATCGCCGATGCAATGGAGAAGGTCGGCAAGGACGGTGTGATCACCGTTGAAGAGGCCAAGGGCACGGACACGTCGGTCGACGTCGTAGAAGGTATGCAGTTTGACCGCGGATACCTTTCTCCATACTTCGTCACGGACGCTGACACGATGGAGTGCGCTCTTGAAAATCCATTCATTCTCATCCACGACAAGAAGATCGGTGCGATCAAGGATCTGCTTCCGGTCCTTGAGAAGACCGCACAAGCTGGCCGCGCACTGCTGATCATCGCCGAAGACATCGAAGGCGAAGCACTTGCAACGCTCGTCGTCAACCGCCTGCGCGGCACACTGAAGATCGCAGCCGTTAAGGCACCGGGCTTCGGTGACCGTCGCAAGGCCATGCTCGAAGACATCGCTATCCTCACAAACGGAATGGTGATCTCTGAAGAGAAGGGCTACAAGCTCGACGGAGCAACACTTCAGCAGCTGGGCACGGCCAAGCGCGTCACGATCGACAAGGATAACACGACGATCGTTGAGGGGGCTGGCAGCTCGGAAGAGATCAAGAAGCGCGTCAACGAGATCAAGTCACAGATCGATAAGACGACAAGTGACTATGACCGCGAAAAGCTCCAGGAGCGTCTTGCAAAGCTCTCCGGTGGTGTTGCAGTTCTGAAGATCGGCGCAGCCACGGAAGTTGAAATGAAGGAAAAGAAGGCACGCGTAGAAGACGCCCTCCATGCAACGCGCGCTGCCGTCGAAGAAGGCATCGTTCCGGGTGGTGGTGTGGCATATCTGCGTACGCTTGGTAAGCTCGAAGGCCTCAAGACCGAGAACAACGACCAGCAGACAGGCATCAACATCATCCGTCAGGCCGTCGAAGCTCCGATCCGTCAGATCCTCGATAACGCCGGTCTGGAAAGCTCAGTGATCGTAGCCAAGATCAAGGAAGGAACCGGAACGTTTGGCTTCAATGCCTATGCCGAGAAGTTCGAAGATCTTCTCGAAGCAGGCGTGATCGACCCGACAAAGGTCTCACGCGTTGCTCTTGAGAATGCGGCATCGGTTGCATCGCTCCTTATCACAACGGAAGCGACGATCGTAGAAAAGCCGGAGAAGAAGGAAGCCGCACCGCATCAGCATGGTGGCGGCATGGATATGTACTGATCCAAGCGATCAGTTGCCTCCCAAATCACGCAGCGCCCGATCCCACCGTGTGGGGTCGGGCGTTTGCCATTCCACAACATGTGCCCGCAGCAGGGCGCGCAAGGACGCGAAGCTGAATTATGACATAACCGTGACACATTCCATTATAGCTTTGATTTGCAGATACGGGGTCGCAGAGTACGTCCCAGATTTTAGTCTTTTCCAAGGAGGTTCGTTATGCTTTGCCATGAAGATGTTTCGCTAACTGTCCATGAAGGAGTGCACAAATGAAACGATTGCTTCTCATGCTCGTAATGGTCGTCGGCTCGCTCGTTTTCGACGTCTCCATTGGCTCACCCCAGGCAACTGCAGCCACAGCAAACCCAAAAACAGATGGACAGGATGTGCAGCTCATGTGTGGAACCCCATTCGAGGTGAAGGTGGGTGACTACTGGTACCCTTTGAGTCACTGCTATGTATCACAAGCAAAGTGTCCAGTGAATTGTTATATCTACTGCTATAGTCAGGCTAGTCTTGGCATGTCTGCGCAACGCATAGTCTGTGCGAATTCCATACAGTGTCTGACCCCTATGCAATGCAACTATAATCACTATGTCAAGCCCACAAGTGGATGCGCATCGCCGAACTTCGCGCCATGCAGGCGGCAATGGGGGGCCGAATGCCCACAGGTAGAGGCCTCACGTCAAGCTTGTCTTCGGGATAGATTTAACTCACCGTGCGCTGATACTGATGGTACGGAGGTTCGTTGTGAATAGGATATTCAACTTCTCGCATATCGTCAGGATCATTTTCGTGACGTTGGTCGTTCTAACACACATGGCGTTTGCGATTCTCGCTTCTGCACAGCAGCATCAGGAAGCGCTTCGCTGCTCCTTTAAGAAGGAGTACGCGAGACACAACTGGTTGGCATACATTAAGGACGACTTTGATTCGACAGTCGTCGAATGGTCATACGGAGAAGTTCGCATTGACTACCCAAGCGATACGCAGTTTGTCTTCTTAGAAATGACTCGCGAGGAGTTCTTTTCACGAGGAGACTGCTGCAAGTTACGTGGGATCCCAACGCCCGGGCCTGATAGGAATCTTGGGGAGGCTGCTCGAACACAAGTGTTTAGCTACCGTGAGGGATCCTCCTTAACGTTCGTCCGACAGATTTCTACGATACCTCTATTCACTAACAGGGTAAGGCTGACCAGAGAGGGCTCGGTCTGCAACATGACTAACTGGCGGGATGTCAACAATGTCATACTGCCAAGTGATGTCAGAGACACTGTCGAGGTCGCGCTCGAACTCGTTGACGCGAGTACGCGCGAGCGGTTGCTGCTGCTCGATTCGGTGCAACTGTATGCGACACCCGATTGCATTATCCTGAACCGTAAGGGGACGAACCCAGATGTATGCGTGCACAGACTGGCCCTGCCGGACCAGTTCGCAAATCGAAGGGTTTACATCCGACCATTGCCGTATCGGTATGGATCTACTCCGTATGGTCTGCAGCATAGTAAGCTTCAATCAGAGTGGAATGTCGCTCATTTGCTCTACGATGAACATACGACCCCACTGATGAATATGCCTCGCTGGTTTGCTCATAATGATTGGTATCCGACTGGCAGAACTGCATGGGACACGATGCAGGCATCGTATGTAGATGAATATCTCCGAATGCACTATTCCGAGCTAGGGGGCGACTCCTGCCTTCCCGCTGTGTTTGCTAATGTGATGCTTCCGATAGGGCGTGCAGATGAGATCGATCGGCTGATGCCATCGATAGGGCTGATGAAGTACACGCAGCGTTGTTTTGATCGCGCTAAGGCAGACACAAACTGGATTCTCTCTACACTCTTACCTGAACCACTGGAGAAGCAAAGACAGGATCTCGCCGCATCCACGAAGTACGCAAATAGTCTGCTAGCACGGTCAGTCGATGGGAATCTCCTACTCACACTGAGCGGTTCCAAGAGTCAGCGCAACCGTATTGTGATCTATGATGTTGCTGGGGCAGAGGTTTTCCGCGGCACATGTCCCCCAGCACCCTTCGCTGATGTGCAGATACCACTGCCGAGCTCGGTTCGAGGAAGTGTGTTTGTTAGATGTTTGTTGTCTGATGGTTCTGAGATTTCGACCATTGCTGTGCTTGTGCGATAAATCTTCTCTGTTAAGTTTTCACGCAGCGCCCGATCCCACCGTGTGGGGTCGGGCGTTTGCCATTCCAGCGTGAAACGAAGTTGACCGTATCTTTCTGAGAATAAATCTCCAGTTGTGCTTTCTGAGGGACCCAATCCATGAATCCGATTCTGCGACGTGTTTTGGCTGTGGTCACCGGTGTAGTCGCCAGTAGCCTGGTCATTATGGCCGTTGAGTTTGCTGGACATGCCGTCCTTTCCGGCGGCAGTCTCATACCTGATGAGAATCATGAGGTCTTGCTCGACGCCAAGAGCCTTTCCTTTGAACAGTTGGTGTCCCTTCTCGTGGCGTGGAGTGCCGGATCATTTGTCGGCAGTTACGTGGGCATTCGAATCGCAGGAGGGGCTGAAAAGATGATTTCTCTGCTTATAGGTGCCTTTGTTCTTGCAGCGACCGTGATGAATTTCTTTCAATTTCCGCATCCAACCTGGCTCATGGTCAGCGCCATCGTGCTGATTCCCGTGGCCTCGTGGCTGGCAATTCCGCGCCAACCAAAGAAAGCGACATGAGCAGACCAACGATCTACGGCAGATTCGCCAAGGCCGTTTCACGTTTTGCCGGACGTCCGGTGACCTTCGCATGGGCGATGCTGGTTATCGTTCTGTGGCTTGCCTCTGGCCCTCTGTTTGGGTTCAGTGACACCTGGCAACTTGTCATCAACACAGCAACCACGATCATCACGTTCCTCATGGTGTTCTTGATCCAGAACACGCAGAATCGTGATACCGAGGCTCTGCATCTGAAGCTCGACGAGCTGATCCGGGTCACCGAAGGGGCCCATAACCGGATGCTCGACCTCGAGGAAATGGAAGAGAAGAGTCTTGATGAACTCCGCCACCGTTACGAGGCCCTAGCCAAGGCCGCCCGCCTGGCCTCCGAACGCGGCGTTTCTGACACAGGAGCACCCGATCTTTGAGGAAGTGCAAGCACTTTTCTAGATTTACCAGTCTCAACATTCTCCATCAACCACATTGTCCGTTCCGCCTTAGCGGTGAACCTGTTCATCCGACATGAAATACATTGACGCCCATTCGCACCGTCGAGCGTCAGACCCGGACGTAACGTCCGTCGTCAGCATCCGTATCAACTCCGAAACGGAGGTCTTCGAGACCGATGGCATCTGCACGGTCGGGCTTCATCCGTGGGACGTGAACGCTGATTGGCGCGATGTGGTTGATATGCTGGAGGACCTGCTTGAGGAAGAACTCGTCGTCGGGATCGGTGAGTGTGGACTCGACCGTGCAAGCGGATCACCATGGACGCACCAGGTCGATGCATTCGAGTACATCAGCGAGCTGGCCGAGCGCACTTCCCGCCCCCTTATCATTCACTGCGTCAAGGCGCACGACGAGCTTCTCCGTATCCAGAAGTTTATCAAACCTTCACAGCCGTGGGTACTGCATGGTTTTGTCAAGGGGGCTGACCTTGCCAAACAGTGTCTGGATGCAGGAATGTATCTGTCGTTTGGACCTACCATCCTGCGTGAGTCGCCGGCACTGATCGAAGCCCTGCGGCTGTGTCCGGCCGATCGATTTCTCCTCGAGACCGACAACGAGGAAACCCCTATTACTGACGTCTATTCTGCCGCTGCCGCCGTCCGGGGCGTGAGCATCGAGGAGTTATGCGCGATCCAGCAGCAGACTTTCGAAACCGTCTTCAAGCGATGACCGGAGCGGGATGGACATCCCGCACACGATTACTTTTAGGTGACGAGGCCGTCGATCGGTTCGCTCGGTCGCACGTCCTTGTCGTTGGTCTCGGCGGAGTCGGATCATTTGCCGCCGAATTCATCGCTCGCGCCGGCGTTGGTCGCATGACGATCGTTGACGGAGACGTGGTCGACCCGTCGAACAGGAATAGACAGCTGCCGGCTCTGACCTCCACGGAAGGGCACTTGAAGATCGAGGTGATGCGCCAACGGCTGCGTGACATCAACCCCGAGCTGTCCGTCGTGCCGATGCAGGAGTTTGTCACACCGGCCCGCATCGATCGCCTTCTATCTGCCTCGTACGACTACATCGTCGATGCCATCGATTCACTCGCCCCAAAGGTGTCCCTCCTCGAACACGCCCACCGAAAGGGCTTCCGCATTGTGAGTTCCATGGGGGCAGGGGGCAAGGTGGATCCGTCGATGATCCGCATTGCCGACATTGCCGAATCTCAGAAATGTCGACTGGCGCGCTTCGTTCGAAAGCGTCTCCACCGCGTCGGTATCCGCACCGGAATCACGGCCGTGTACTCGCTCGAAGAGACCGATGACGAATCCCTCATGTACACCGATGGTACGAACTTCAAACGGTCGGCCTTCGGTACCGCCCCCTACCTGCCTGCAGCATTTGGTGCCGCCTGTGCCAGCGTTGTGATCCGAGGTTTGGCCGGACGCACCGTATGACGTCGGTGCATATCGTCGGAATGGGCCTGGCCGGTTCGCTGGCGGCATGGGAGTTTCTCAAGCGCGGAGTCCGCGTGACCGCTTGGGATGACTCTTCCGGTGACACGTCATCATTGGTTGCTGCCGGAATGATCACACCGATCACAGGCCAACGTCTGAAGCCTACATGGCGCGGACCGGAGCTGCTGGCTCGGGCCCGCGAGACGTACGGCGAGATCGAGCAACAGTGTGATGTAGTGCTGCGCCGCGAGTACGAGCTTCGAAGAGTGTTTCGCAATGCCGACATGCAAGAGTGGTTTCGTCGTCGCTCTGAATCCGGCGAATTCGATGTCTTTGGAGTACGCGAGATCACGCCCGGTGAGCTCGACGGCGTGGTCTATCGGTTCGGAGGAATGGAACATGGCAATGTCCTGACGATCGACATTCCACAACTGATGGCGGTGGTGCGATCGCGCGTCGCGTGGTCAGACCAACCGAATCCCGGATCCATCATCATTCATTGTACCGGATTCCGCGCTCTTTCCGATCCACTCTGGTCGTGGCTGCCACTTGAGCCGTCGAAGGGCGAGATCCTGGATGTGGTCATCCCCGGACTCGATCTGCGCCATGTGCTGACCAACGGTACCTGGATCTTGCCCGTCGATGGCGACCGCTATAGGATCGGAGCAACCCATGATTGGGATGACCACGACCCACATCCGACTGCCGCTGCACGGGCTGAACTTCTGGCCGCAGCCCAATCGATGGTTCAGCACGACATCGCCGTGGTAGATCATCGCTCTGCACTGCGCCCATCAACAAAGTTCAAGCGTCCTCTCGTGGGTTGTCATCCGCATCATTCATCGCACTTCGTGCTCAATGGACTTGGTACGAAGGGGGCTTTGCAGGGACCATATGCCGCCGCGCAACTAGTGGCCTGCGTGCTGGATGGAGTCGATCCGGACGCAGAGATTAACATTCAACGGTGGTGGAAATGAAAAGGTCAACAGAGAATGCCGTGTCGATGGTACACCGGCTCCTGCGCAGTCAGCTGAGTCAGGGAGACGTTGCCATTGATGCGACCGTCGGCAATGGTTGGGACACACGCGTCCTGGCCGATTGCGTTGGTAGGGACGGCATCGTGTATGGCTTTGATGTCCAGCAGATCGCCCTTGATGTGGCTCGTACTCGTCTGGCGCCCGACGGCGCAGATGTGCGTTTGATGCTGGCCGGACATGAGACGATGACCATGCACGTTGAGCCCCATCATCATGGACGTGTTCGTGCCGTTACGTTCAACCTTGGCTACTTGCCGGGCGGTGAAAAATCCGTCACAACGATGGCTGCGACAACGATTGATGCCATCAGGCAGGCGCTGGATATTCTGATGCCGGGCGGGATTCTCACCATTGTCTGCTATTCCCACCAAGAGGGCCTGTCTGAGCTCCGATCGATTGAGGACATCCTGCCGGACCTCTCTCAGGAGAGTTATACGTGCATTGAATTGCGGTTTGTTAACCAAAATGGGAATCCTCCGGTTGTGTTTGTGGTTTACCGGGCATCTGACTCAGGAGATCTACAATGAAGACCCTCATTCTCTCACTTGCAATAATGACTTCCATGACATCTTCGATTCATGACTTTAAGGTGCGTTCCATTGATGGGGCGGACGTTGAACTTTCTTCATACAAGGGCAAGGTCGCCCTGATCGTCAACGTGGCCTCATTCTGTGGATACACCAAGCAGTACACACCGCTTGAAGAGCTTTATCGCGCGTATAGGGACCGGGGGCTGGTAGTCATGGGATTCCCCGCCAACGACTTCGGTTCTCAGGAACCAGGTACGAACGATGAGATCAAGACGTTCTGCTCTACCAAGTACGACGTCACGTTCCCCATGTTCTCCAAGGTCAGCGTCAAGGGTGGTGACAAGGCGCCCCTTTTCACCTTCCTAACGTCGGGTGGCGGAAATCCGCAGCTTGCCGGAGAGATCGATTGGAACTTCGAGAAGTTTCTCGTTGGTAAGGACGGACGCCTCATTGCACGTTTTGGTAGTCGTGTCGACCCTGCATCACGCGAAGTGACCTCGGCCATCGAAGCGGCTCTGCATCAATGAGATTTTACCGCCCACATATCCGCCGCTCGTGGGTATGTTCGCAACAACATGATCGTCCTGAACGACCTGCTGCACCTTCCGGTGCCGCTGGTTCTTGCCTCTCAATCACCCCGCCGTCAGGCATTGATGCGTCACGTGGGCTTTCAGTTCACCAGCATCGTGCCCAGCATCGACGAAGATGCCGTTGACACATCATTGCCACCTCACGAATACGTGCGTGAACTGGCATTTCGTAAGGCTATTCGCGGGTGCGAGATGACGCAGGTTGATGCCATCGTCATCGGTTCCGATACGACGGTGGTGCTTGATGACGAGGTCCTGAACAAGCCTGCCGATGCCGATGATGCAGCGCGGATGCTGCGCCGCCTGAGTGGTCGCACGCACGTCGTACACACAGGCCTGGCTCTGGTAGGCAGGGGCAAGGGGCTTGGCAGACGCGTGGCGTCGCGTGCCACAAAGGTGACGTTCCGCGAGCTGTCCGATGAAGAGATAGCCGCCTATGTGGCATCCGGTTCGCCCCTTGACAAAGCAGGTGCCTACGGGATTCAGGATGACTTCGGAGCCGTTTTCGTCTCGCACGTCGAAGGGTGTTACTACACGATCGTTGGACTTCCGCTCGAACTGCTCTATACGGAGCTTCGCTGTCTGGTCGAGGAGTCAGATCATGCGTAAGCAGAGCATCCATACGTGGACGCTGCTGGCCCCGTGGCTGATCACCTTTGCCGTCTTCTGGCTCTATCCGCTGCTGTATGCGCTGGTATTGAGCATGAGTGACTATCAGACGCTGACCAATCAGATGACATTCATCGGATTGGACAATTATCGGCGCGCGTTCGATGACAAGGACTTTTGGAATGCTCTCACCAATACGGTTGTGTTCACCTTTGGAACAGTTCCGGTGACGACCGCGCTGGCCATTGCTCTGGCCTTGGCCGTTCGTCAGAGTACGCCTCGTCTTGCGGCATTCTTCCGAGCATCCTTCTTTCTGCCCTCGGTGACGTCGCTGGTGGTCATCGCTTTGGTGTTCACGAATCTCTATGCCCGCGATGGTTACGTAAATGTGATCTGCTCAATGATGGGCATATCCTACCCGGCCGATGGGTGGCTTCTAAATCCGTCAACGGCTTTGGCATCGATCATGGCAATGGACGTCTGGATTTCAGCCGGCTACTACATGGTTTTGTTCCTTGCCGGAATGGAATCGATTCCGAAGGACATTTATGAATCGGCCGAACTTGCTGGTGCATCACGCTGGCAACAGTTCTACCGGATCACATTGCCGATGCTTCGCCCAACGCTTTTGTTTGTGATCGTCATCAACAGCATCAAGAGCTTCCAGATCTTTGTCGAGGTCTACATCATGACCAAGGGTGGCCCCTTGGGAGCCACGTCGACGCTGGTCTATGAGGTCTATCACCAAGCATTCGAACAGTCCGACTCGATGGGGTACGCCAGTGCCATCGCATACCTCGTCTTCATCATTCTGATGGCAATTTCACTTCTTCAACTTCGCATTCTCAAGGGGAGAGCATGAATCTGGGGTTACTCTCAATCGCAGCTGTGGCATATGTCATCGGCTCCATTCCAACGGCTTGGATCGTTCGCCGAATCATGGCCGGTACCGACATTCGAACCGAGGGCACTGGCAACGTCGGCGCTCGCAATCTCTATGATGTGAGCCAGAGCAAGGCCGCCGGCATTGGGGTCATGCTGGCCGACATGGCAAAGGGTGCCATCGTGGTCCTGCTTGCCCAGCACTTTCATGGCACGTACTTCGCTGCCACGGCGTGGGCCGCCGTCGGTGTGGTTCTTGGACACAACTACTCGATCTTCCTAAAGTTCGATGGTGGTCGTGGACTGGCCACGGCAACCGGCTGCCTGACGGCCATGAGCCCTCTGCCGCTTGTCTTCTGGATCCTCGGATACTTGACGGGCAATTATGCCATCCGCAAACAGGTCCACATTGCCTCAATGTCGGGTATTCTGGCCACAGCCATTCTGGTATGGAGTATTCCGAACAGTGCGCTGCGTCCAACGATGTTCGTGCCGTGTGACGATGTCACGGAATTCAGACTTGCCGTCACGGGTGTCTCGTTCGTGCTATTCCTGCGTCACATCGGAGCCGTGCGCGAGGCCATCAAGCTGGGTCTGGTCGACGAGTGACCAGACCATGCAGGGCACGTGCGCAGTTCTCTGCATCGGTCTCATCTACAACGCACACAATGCACGTATCGGAGATGACTGCGGTCTGAGCACTGCGCGCTGCCGCATCGATGCGTTCTGCTATTCGTCGGGTGATGTCGGGGCAGGTCATGCCCTGACCGGTAACGGCAATGATGCATGTCTGCCGCATGGGAACGTCGTGCCCTGTGGTCATTGCATCAAGCAGTGCCGACATTTGCGGGCTGACGTTGTGAAGACATATCGTGTGTCGGTTGGCTGCCGTTATCGCGAGCACGATGTCGGGGCCAATGGACTCATTCCCAGTCAGCAGTGAACCAACGTCACGGGGCACGCTGAACGTCCTGACGTTGCGCAGAATGGACACTGCGTGCATCCTCGACTCCGCAGGCACCGAGGCGTTGATGATCGTACCGCTCTCAGCGGGCCGGAACGTGTTCAACACATGGACCGGCACGCGCGCTCGCACTGCCGGCGCGATTGTGGCCGGATGAAGCACCTTGGCACCGTACGAGGCCATGTCGCGCATTTCGTCAAAGCTCAGAACGGGCAGGGGGCTTGCCTCAGCAACCAGCCGCGGATCGCATGAGTACACACCACTGACGTCCGTGTAGATAAGAATCTGCTGAGCATCCAGACAAGATCCTATGATGGCAGCCGAATAGTCAGAGCCACCACGTCCCAATGTGGTCGTGGCTCCACTATGGCTTGCAGCGATGAAGCCCTGGGTGATCACAACGGAACCGACCTTGGTGTGCGATGCCAACACGGTGCGGCACGCTGCAGCAGTGGCCACATCATCCACGTTGGCCTGCTGATGCCGGTCATCGGTCACGATGAGCGCACGCGCATCAACGAGCATACTTGCATGGCCAGACGCTTGTCGAAACGAGTGGAAGATCGCCGTGCTGAGAAGTTCGCCGTAGGCACTAAATGCGTCAAGTGTGGCGTCGTTCCATTCACCAAGAACGGCTACGGCGTCGGCAAACTCGCGGCACGACGTAACGAGAGCTGCGACACAATCCGGCGAGCCGACGAGTTCTGTTGCAATGTTCCGATGCCGTGTGACAAGCGCATCAAGCTCGTCACGATACGGCCTACCACTACCAGCATTGCGGGCGATGTCCAGAAGCTGGCTTGTGGTGCCTGACGTGGCCGAAAGAACCACAACCAGTCCTTCGGGATTATGCTCACGAAGAAGTGATTCCACGACCGAATCCACCTGCCGCAGGGCTGAGGCGTCGGCGACCGATGTGCCTCCAAACTTCGCAACGATCATGGATCTTACTCCACGTCGAAGTATGTCGAAAGGTGTTCAGCCGATCGAACGTGAACGATGATGCGATCCTCCACCAACGAATCCACAGCCTTCTTTGCCCGCTGCAGGTCTACACCTCTGAGGTATGCAAAATGCCAGATATCAACGGGTCCTGCCGAGATCTCCACCGTAAGAGCTTGCTCAACGGTTATGCGTTCTCCGGAGATGAAACGCTCACGAACGGCACCTACGAAATCGGTGGATTCCTTCTCTAGCAACATGTCAGGCGTGAAGAAATAGTTGTCTTCCTTCTGCAGATCACGGATCAGAAAAGCCCCCTTGCCAACGCCGCCTGTGAAGTCCTTCAAGTATGAGAGGCAGATCAGATAAGGGGCATTCACATCGTCGGCCCATAGATCGTTCCACACCGGCGGGTCATTCGTTCGCAGCCACTCGAAGAAATCGATCTCATGACTTGGAAGGCGAAACAGTGCTCGGGATCCGAACTCGGCGAAGATATCTTCGGCATCCTGCGGCGTCAGCCGGGCGATCTCCTCAGCTGTCAGCTCCACCCATCCGTTGGCGGACACTGACGTCTGACATAGTTCATGAAGTGCTTGCGTCATGCTTGGTTCGGCTTTCTGCGTTCGCGTGACCACATCAGCAGGCCACCGAGTCCGATAAGTAGAGTTATGCCGTTGGCAGCCAGACTGATGGTGCGACCATTTTCAAAGGCAGGGCTCTCGAAACGGAACTCGACCGAATGGGTTCCGGCCGGCACTGCGATGCCGCGAAGAAGGAAGTTGGTCTTGATGGTCTCAACCGGTTGCCCATCGACGTAGGCCTTCCATTCGCTGTAGAACATCTCGCTGACAACGAGCAGCTGCTGCGTCTGCGATGTTGTCGAAATAGCAAGCCGATGATTCGACTTCTCAGTTACTCGGGCAGTGGCGGAAGTGTCAGCGACCACAGACCCCATACCGTCGAATGCCTGCTCAACATATGCTGTGCGCCGCGCATCAAACGTGCCGTCACGGAGAAGCTCGAGAAGCTTGCGACGATTCGATTCAACGCGGACCGTATCGACGAACCATGCACGCGGCAGAACGTCCGTGTTCTCATAGACAAGTGCACCGGTCTCCTGCGACTGAAACGTTGGGGTGACACCGGGATAGAGCGGACGGTAGCTGACGATGTACTTGACGTTCAGAAGGTTCCACAAGAACGGGTTCAGGATGAGCGAGTTGCCCGGAACCGGTTCACGTCCCGGACCCGGTGCTGCTACGTCAAGCATATCCTGATACACCCGCATCTTGGCCGACGAGTATCCGCCGACGCTTTCGATGAAGTGATATGCCCACCAGTTGGCGGGAACGCCTTCCCTCAGATCGCAAATGCGATAGATCGACTTGTCGGTCTTAAGAAATCCGATCATATCAGTCGCGGCAAACACGTTCTGCTCCGGCGATCCCTTCTTCGGCTCATAGGGCCGGCGGTCTACCCGCCAGAGATCAACCGTCAAGAGGCCGATGAAGAGCAACACCGTTAGCGTTGGCTTTACAACGCCCCTTGCCGTAAGAACCACCAAACCACCAACGACCAGTAGGTAGAACATCGCCGCAAGAGAGTCGGCGTGCATTTCGTTGTAAACGATGTCGAGGTACTCTGCCGGCGCACTTTGTCCCTGCTTGACGCTGAACGAAGCGTCGACCTCGCGCTTGTAGTCGGACTCATCCGATGCAACGAGGAACACCATCACGGCAACGACGGCCGTTGCGATGAAGACCCACAATCCGGCACGCCGATTCTCAACGCTCTGCTCCTTTGCCCATGAGAGAACTCCGGTCAGTCCGTAGCCGGCCAGAACCGGAAGCGCAAACTGCAACAGGCAGAGAGCCATGGAGGGGGCTCTGAACTTGTTGAAGGCAGGCACAGTGTTGAAGAAGATGTCGTAAAGGACCGGAAAGTTCTTGCCCATTGACAGCAGTAGAGCGAAGACTGACAGCACGGTCAGGAAGATCACGAACGGATCGCGCCGATACCGCAACATCCCAACGAGCCCCAGCACGAGCACGGCGATGCCCATGTAATTGGCCGCATCGGTAAAGGGCATCTGACCCCAATAAAGCATAGCTCGCTGAGGCGGGGCACTGCGACTGGTCTTGATCGTGGTGTTTCCAAAGCCGAAATAGCTCGGCACGATGAAGGTGTACATCTCACCGGGCGAAAACGACCAGTTCGTAGCGTACTCGTAGTCGTTTCCTCCGGACTGATCCTGGCTGTTCTGTGCGGATTGCACCAAGGGGGCCGAACCACGCGTGGACTCGGCCGTGTACTGACGGGTTGCCAGGAACATATCGGCATGTGTACCAAGCGCGATTATCCCGGCTATGGCCAGGCCGCCCCCTGCCTTCAGCACGTCAACCCAGCCCGAGCGCGTGATGATGCGCGTGGCGAGTTCGACGACCATATACAGTGCCGTAGCGCAGCCGATGTAGAACATCATTTGTGGGTGCGTGGCCGACACGAGGACGATCAGCGGCAGGATCAAAAGGAACAGATTCGCCAGCGTGAAGCGCTCACGAAGGCGCTCCAGAGCCAGCAGGATCCACGGTAGCGTGGCCATCGAAACCGGCTTTGTGCTGTGACCGATCATGATCCATACGATGACGAACGTGCTGAGGACGGCGCCGATGGCCGAGAAGACGCCGATCGACCGGTCCAGCCCCTTGACGCGGCATAGTGTGTAGACGCCCCATGCGTAGATGATGTACCACAGCACAAGTCGCGTGGTGTCGTTGCTGGTTGCCTCACCAAGCCCGCGCGGAATGGCAAACAGGGCCTGACCAACGAAGTCCCATGTTCTGTCCCCTGCGGCAAGGAAGGATGCCAGTGATGGCATGCCACCGAAGATATAGGGCATCCAGAGTGGAAACTCACCCGACTGTTTGGCTGCATCGAGATAGGGCACGAACGAGTAGAAGGCAACATTGTCGCCACCGCTCATGAAGTTCTTGCCACCAAACAATGCATCGGCAAAGAAGGCGATCACGACCAGGAAGATGGACCCGTATGCCAGATAGGGGGCGTATCTCTGCATGGGAGTAAGCCCAGTAGGTTGCGTTCGTTTGGTCGATCGGGAATCAGCCATTGCAGCTCCAAGGGGAAATGATTTTGGGAAACAAAAGTACGTAGGATGGATTCCGGTTAGCACGTGTTGGTCGTACTTTCGGACGATCCATTGCCAGTACCATTAGTGCCCGGAGAGTCCATATGGCTGATCTGCGAGAACGAAGCGGCCTGCTCACCCTCGAAGAGTCGTTCCACCTGCTGCGTCGCACAACGCTTCACCCAACATATGCCCGGGCCAAGGCCCTTGTGGGGCTTACCCCTGCGGCTGCCGTCACCGCTCTTCTGGATGCTCCCGAGCCCCCTAACCCCTCTCCGGATTGGGCTACCAAGACGCCGAACATTCCTGACTTCAACGAGGCGTACAGACTGTTTGTAGAGCTTCAGAACTGGTGGCTGGGGCGTGTGCTGACGTCGGCCTCGCCGCGAGAGCGTCTGATCATGCTCTGGCATAACACGTTCACGAGCGACTACCTGAACGTGTATGTTTCGCACTGGATAGTTGGACAACACCAGATGCTTCGTACGCATGCATACGACTACAGTGAAATGTCGCGCCGCATCGTCGGCGATGCCGCCATGCTGCGGTATCTCAATGGGGATCAGAGCATCAAGGGGCGTGCAAATGAGAACTTCGCCCGAGAGTGGTTCGAACTCTTCTCCCTCGGCGTCGGCAACTATACCGAGCCTGATGTGCTCGAGGCAGCCCGGGCCTTCACCGGGTGGCGTATCAGCGGTCTGACAGGCACGTATAACCGTCAGCTGGCAGATCTTGGGCAAAAGACCATACTCGGGCAGACCGGGCCGTGGGAGTGGCAGGACGTGATCCGTATCACACTCGAACAGCCGGCATGCGCGCGATTTATCGCACGCAAGCTGCTTCGATCGTACGTCGAGCACGACCCCTCGATCGAGTCCATCGAGGCCGTGGCGGCGCTGCTGAGAGCCAATCAGTACAAGATCCGCCCGGTTCTGCAGACGCTGCTTACATCCGAGTACTTCTTTGATCCAACCCTCAGAGGAGCACTCATCAAGAGTCCGCTCGAACTGGTGGTCGGCCTTGCCTCTGCTCTGAACGTCACCTCCATCCAGCGGCAATACGTCGCGCAGGTTATGACGCGTCTGACGCAGGAACCATTCTATCCGCCAACGGTCGAAGGCTGGAAGGGGCATCACGCATGGATCACGAGTTCTACCTACCCGCAGCGCCAGCGCTTCGGAGAGAGTTTTATCGATGGACGTCAGGTTGGCAGCTCAAGTAAACTCGTCGATGATGCCGGAAAGAATCTTGTTCCGGATGTGATCGCATTTCTCAAGCAGTTCCCCGACGCAAATGACGCCGATAAGATCGTCACCAACGTCGCCGGTGCACTCTTGGCCGTCCCCATCACCACCGAGCAGCATGCAGCTCTGCTGGAGATCATGCTCGCCGGTGCTCAGAGATACGAGTGGGACATCAACTCACAGGCCGCCGTCCAGCGGGCGCGGTTCCTTATCCAGGCCATCGTCAGGATGCCTGAGTTTCAACTGATGTGATGACTGCGGAGCCAGCTATGAAAAAGACACCATCGACCTCGGATACATCCACGCCTCGCATTCCGCGGCGCTCATTCCTGCGCGCGGCCGCCGGTGGTGGCCTTGCCGTGGCAACGTTGCCGACACTTGTTGACTCGTTTGCCGTGCAAGCTCTTGCAGGGGGCGACCCACGCCTGCACCAGCTCTTGGAAGAGCAGGACAGGGTGCTTGTTCTCGTGCAGATGGCAGGGGGCAACGACGGTCTCAACACCGTCATCCCTCATTCGGACCCGCTGTACTATGAGCGCCGTCCAACCATCGCCATCGCGAAGAATAAAACCCTGCGCATCAATGATACCTTGGGCTGGCACCCTGCGATGACGGGCTTTCGCTCGCTCTACGATGAAGGTCAGCTTGCCATCGTTCAGGGGGTTACCTATCCCAATCCCGACCGATCGCACTTCCGCGGCACGGACATCTGGCTGACGGCAACCGATGCAGATGTGTTCGGATCAACCGGTTGGGTGGGACGCTACCTGCACACGCTCGCCCCCTCCTATCCGGCAGAGCTGCCGGAGCATCCGCTTGCGGTGCAGATCGGCAATGCCACCTCACTGGCCCTGCTCGGAACCGGAGGCCCCATGGGCATCAGCTTCCGGGATCCGGACGAGTTCTATCGGTTGGTCAATGGTGGAGGTGGAACCGGCCAGGTGCCCGGTAGTCCGGAGTCGGACACGCCGGCGGGCCGCGAGATATCCTTCATGCGCAACATCGCTCGCAGTGCAGATGTCTATGCAAACGTCGTCAAGCAAGCCAACGACAAGTCGGGTACCACAAGTGTCCCGTTTCCCACAACAGACATTGGTGCCAAGCTGAAGGTAGTGTCGCAACTGATCTCCGGTGGACTGCGCTCGCGCATCTACCTGATCTCATGGGCCAATAACAACTTCGATACACATGCCAGCCAAACGTCCACCGACGACGCAACGCTGGGTGTGCACGCCAACCTTCTGCGTGAGCTTAGCGATGCCGTGACGTCGTTCATGCAGGAGATGAAGGCACGCGGACATGCCGACCGAGTTGCGGGGATGACCTTCTCTGAGTTTGGTCGCCGCGTCTATGAGAATGGCAGTGTGGGCACCGATCACGGTACGGCTGCCCCTCTGTTCGTCTTCGGCAAGCAGGTCCTGGGAGGCAGTGTTCACGGGGCGAATCCTGACCTGGTGAATCTCGACCCGATCGGCGACCTGCTCATGCAGCATGATTATCGCGATGTCTATGCCAGTGTGCTGCTTCAGTGGTTTGGCGTTACCACCACGGCTGCTCAGCAGCTGCTGGTGAGAGACTTCAGTAAGGGGGCTCCTGCGCTGTTCAAGAAGGCGACCACATCGGTGGACGATGCTGCGGCCGAGCGGACATTTGTGCGAGTCGGTCCGAATCCGGCAACTGACTTCCTCGTTGTCCAGGCAAACGTCGATGCCAACGCCGATGCGTGGCTTACGCTCTCGGATGTGCGCGGAACGCAGCACCGCACGGCATCGGTCGAAACGTGGACCGGCGTGGGCCGTCTCGACCTGTCGGGCCTTGCCTCGGGAACATATATCGTGACGCTTCATTCCGGACGCAGCGTCACTCACACAACGATTCAGATCGCACGATGAGATCGCCTATGATACCGCTTCGACTCTCCGCCCATGTTGCCCTGGCCTTTCTGGCAGTGCTTCTGTCGGCCCCATGCCATCATTCGGCACATGCCCAGCCCCTTGCAAGCCCCTATGCGTTTGCGATCGACCACGATGTTGACCTTGACTCGGCACTGCTTGGACTTCCCTCGGAAGTTGCCGGTGCAAAGGGGCGTGTGGTGCTCACCTCGGACGGACACCTTGGGTTTTCGAATGGGGAGCGACTGCGGCTTTCCGGAACCACGCTGCAATGGTTCTCGGTGTTTCCTGACAGTGCGGGAGCTATCGTGCAAGCCCGGCGGCTGCGAGCACTCGGGATCAACTGTGTTCGCCTGAATACGTTCGACATTTCGCTGTGGCCTCCTGTGAGCATCTTCCTTCCGACATCTCCCACAACGGTAAAGGATGGACTCGATCCCGAACAAATGAAGAAGTTTGACTGGTTCATGCATCAGCTTCGACTGCATGGCATCTATTATGTGTTCACCTTCCAGTCCGTGTGGACGCCACGTGCGAACGATGGGGTTCTTCAGCCGGACTCCACCGGTTTTGGTGCGCGTGTGCCTGTGATCTTCAATCGCAGGATCCAGCAGATCGGACGTGATGTGATGCGCGCCTTGCTTTCGCATGTGAACCAGTTCTCGGGTACAGCCTACAAGGATGATCCGGCACTGGCATACGTCATTGCGGCTGAGGATGCTTCGGCTGTGGCGTTTTGGCTGTACACTAATGATGTGATCAGACCCAACCCTAGTGGTTCATCAAGTTCCACCGGGGCGCAACACGTGGCGCACATCGACTCACTTTGGAATGCCTGGTTGGCATCGACGTATTCGACCGACGCTGCACTTGGCGCAGCATGGGCCGCAACTGCTAAGTCGACGCAGAACCTTGTTGTGAATGGTGACTTCGAAGACCCGTTTAACAGCATCTGGCAGTTCAATATCAATTCAACAACCGGCGCTCAGGCGCTCTTCCAGTTCAGCGATGCCGATAAGCAGCAAGGGACGTCGTGCGGCCGCGTGCGGGTCAACAAGCTCGACCCGTCGAAATCCTCGTACATGATCCAGCTTGTCCAGCGCTTGCCATTGATGCGCCACCTTCAGACCTACGAGCTGACATTCTGGGCCAAGACGACGCCGCAGAGAGGTAGTCGCAGCGTATTCCTGTATGTTTTCAATGGGACAGCCCCCTACAACACCTATGGGCTTGCAACCACTCAGCAGATCACGTCTCAGTGGGCAAAGTACACCTACACCTTCGCGGCAACCGTTACCGATTCGACGACGGCTGCGTTGGGTTTCTTTGTGGGTGCTGACAGCGGCGATGTCTTCATTGATGACGTGCAATTCCGGGAAGTCAGTCGCAGCGGCCTTCGCAGCGGTGAGAGCATAACGAAGCGTAACATTCGCATGTCGCCGATGCTTGACGAGGTAATCACTATTGGGCGCTCGAAGGACAATGCTCGATTTGTTTATGAGAATCTTCGCCGGTTCCTCGGTGATGCGCGCCGGCTTGTCCGGGACACACTCAAGAGCTCCGTTCTGATGTGTCCATCTGTGCGGCTGACAAGCTTCTTCGAGCTGGATGCAGCCCGGGAGTACGAGGTCTTCTCATCGGTCGATTGGCGGTCTGACGCCCGATCACCTCTTCTTGATGCCTATGGTGCCGGATTCAATGGACCGGCCCAGGTACGTCCCAAGGGCAAGGCCTTTGTGATGTCACACGTGTCGGTACAGCACCCGCACGCATACGGCTCGGAGCTGATGGCAGTCCATCCGGCGTATGCAGGCCTGCAGGATTGGGATGGAGTGTTCTTCAGCGTCTTTAGCGACAATGGTCGCATTGGCTCGGCTGTTATCGATTCGAACGACTATTGGATGCTCCGAAACAAGCCGAACCTTCTCTCACTGCTGCCGTGGACGTCGAGCATGATGCGAAGCGGCGCCATCGCCCCCTCACAGAAGGAAGTCGTCATCGATCATACTGCGGAGTCAGTTCAACTTCCTCGGCTCAACATTCAGTCAGCATTTGGCCTCATCGCCGGCACTGATCCGCGCATTCCACTTTTCCGGCGTGTAAGTGTCAATCAGGAACTGAAGCAGCAGGCATCATTCCTTCCGCACCTCGAGGTTTCGGCGCTATCCGGCGAGGTCGATCTTGCGGCTTTGGACGCCGAGAACGAACAGATCTTCCGTGATGCCACCTCGGGTGTCATGCGCATTGATGCCCCAACGCATGCGGCGATCATGGGGCCACTTGGTGGCAAGATTGTTTCCACCTCAACGATGTCGGTTGAGCAGACCACCCCAGCACCGCACGCGCTCGTGGCGGTAGCGTCTCAATCAGGTATGCCTATTGCGGAGTCAGAGCGGTCGCTGCTGACGATCAGCACTAGGGTTTTGAATCAAGGTGCGATCTTCAATGCATCAAATGACAACCTCCGGGTATGGGGCAAGGGGCCTGTGCAAATGGAAGGTGTTTCGATGCGCATCACGCTAACGGCGCCAACATTCGATTCGCTCACGATCCGTCCTCTGGGCGCTGATGGTCGGCCTTCGGGGACACCAATTGGTGTTGCGAAACGTACCGGCGGAAAGTTCACAACGTTGCTGTCGACGTTCGAGCATCGCACTCCATGGTATCGTCTTGAGTTTAGTCGCCGCACTACCTCCGTAGCCGGCGATGAACCGTCCTCATGGCTGACGGTGCACGATAGCGATCTTGATGACGAGCCGCTGGTGTTTACTCTGGCCAAGCCTGCGGCCTTTATCGGACTCATAGACTCACGAGGTGCTTCCGTCGTCACCGGTATGGATCGCGTCGGAACTACCTCCATGGATGTTGGCCATCTTGCCTCGGGTCTATACCGGCTTGTGGTTCGATACTCTACCGGAGAGAGCCAGACGGCGTCGGTTCTGATCCGATAACCATCGTTGGAGCCTTCGTGACCTCGTTTCTGCGTGCGTCTTTTCGGCTCAATCCATGAACAGGTAGGGCCGCCACGTATCATCGATATGGCCCATGGAATGCTTGAGAAACAGCACATGATGAGGTCGCTTCGGCACAGACAACAGCCGCATCCCTGCTTCGTCGGGGGTGCGGTTTCCCTTTTTGTTATTGCACTTGATGCAGGCCGTGGTGAGGTTCTCCCACGAATCCGTGCCACCGCGAGAGCGGGGGATGATATGATCCATCGTCAGCGGCGGCTGGCCGGAACCACAATAGGTGCATCGCATGCCATCTCGACGCATGATGTTCTTGCGAGAGAGCTCGATCTTGCGGAAGGGCACTCGAAGGTAGGCGCAAAGTCGAATGACCGAGGGGAAGGGATAGTGTGTGCGGACGGTCCGAATGCTGCGTTCTGAGTCTTGCTCAACCAGTTCGGCCTTGGTCAGAAAGATCAGTGTCAGGGCCTTTTTGGCGCTGCATATACTAATCGGTTCATACGACTGATTCAGGATCAGAACCTTTCCATTGAGCGAAGAAACCTCACCGGTCGTGGATCGACCGGAAGCGTGTTCTGCAATGTGGACTCTATGGGTACTGAAGGCGAATCTCCTTTGGTGAAAATAGGACTCGGAAGGGTATTTTCGCACGCACTTTTCGCACAGGTAATCGGAGATAAAGCATGCCCCGTCCCACGGCCATACTTGCCCTTGAAAACGGCGTCATTGTCGAGGGTACGGCCATTGGGGCGATCGGGGCTGAATGCACCGGGGAGCTGGTCTTCAACACCTCGATGTCGGGGTATCAGGAGATTCTCACTGACCCGTCCTACAAGGGGCAGATCGTCACCTTCACCTATCCGCACATCGGCAACTACGGGGTCAACCCCGACGACGTCGAGTCCGACCGCATTCAGGCCTCGGGTCTTGTGGTGCACGAGCTCTCACCGGTCGTATCGAACTATCGGGCTACGGGTTCACTGCAGTCCTATCTCGAATCCGAGGGGATTGCCGGCATTGAAGGCGTTGACACCCGCATGATCGTTCGTATCCTCCGCTCGGAGGGGGCGATGCGCTGCGTGATCGCCCACGGGGAGAACCTCGACGGTCGCGAGCTTGTTGAGCGAGCGCGCAACGTTCCGTCCATGAACGGTCTTGATCTTACGCCGCTGGTGACCACGAAAGCCCCCTACCTGTACGAAGGTTCAACAGCGGGGGAGTGGGACTACCGGCCGGAAGTTCGCATTGACGGCGAGCGCAAGCACGTTGTCGCCCTCGACTTCGGCATCAAGCGGAACATCCTGCGTCGCCTGCATCATTTCGGCTTCAACGTCACGGTCGTTCCGGCAACGACGTCGTCTGAAGACATCCTGGCGATGAATCCCGACGGAGTGTTTCTCAGCAACGGCCCCGGAGATCCTGCCGCGGTAACATCGGCGATCCACTGCGTCAAGGGTCTACTCGGCAGGAAGCCGATCTTTGGCATCTGCCTAGGTCATCAAATCCTTTCTCTGGCCGTCGGTGCTTCTACGTACAAGCTGAAGTTCGGGCACCGCGGTGCCAATCACCCGGTCAAGAATCTGCGCACCGGTGCCATTGAGATCACCTCGCAGAACCATGGATTTGCGGTCGACCCTGCCACATTGCCGGCGAGCGCCGAAATGACCCATGTGAACCTCAACGACGACACCTGTGCCGGCGTCGCCCTCCGGGACGTGCCCGCCTTTGCTGTGCAGTACCACCCCGAGGCCAGCCCGGGGCCGCACGACTCTGACTACCTCTTCGATCAGTTTTTGGCCATGATGCGGTAAAGGGGCTTTGCAGGCAACCTCGGGGGAAATTCGCCCCCCGCATTTGCATAGTTTTCCCCCGACCCCTAACTTTGCCGGCTCTGTTGTTGGGGTAGGTACTCAAGCGGCCAACGAGGGCAGACTGTAAATCTGCTGACTTATGTCTACGGAGGTTCGAATCCTTCCCTACCCACAGCTACCATCTGCGAAAGCAGAATGGTTGTTCAAGCGGGAGTAACTCAGTTGGTAGAGTCACAGCCTTCCAAGCTGTTGGTCGCGAGTTCGAGTCTCGTCTCCCGCTCAGACTTCAACTGTCCCTGAGGCGTCGGGCCATTGGCCTGTGCGCTGAAGGGCTGTGGTGTCTGTGACAGACCATGTCGCTGATGTAGCTCAGTTGGTAGAGCACCACCTTGGTAAGGTGGAGGTCACCGGTTCAATCCCGGTCATCAGCTCTTGCTTTGACAATCACGTACGGGTGTAGCTCAGCTGGTAGAGCAGCGGTCTCCAAAACCGCAGGCCGCGGGTTCGAATCCTGCCGCCCGTGCAAAGTTTTATGAATGACAGACGCAGATCGGAGGACGAGCGATGATCGATTCGATTCGGGGATTTTTCTCGGACGTCAGCAAGGAGATGAAGAAGGTCTCCTGGCCGACGCAGGAGCAGCTCAGAGAGAGCACCATGGTGGTCGTAGCCACGTGTCTGGTCTTTGCAGCACTGGTGTTTGCGATCGACCGCGGAGTGGTCTTCCTGCTCGAGTTCATTTATTGATTGGGATAGCCACGATGTCCGACGTCGCACTACAACTTCCAGAACCTCGCTGGTACGCCTTGCGGGTCTTCACCGGCCATGAAGCTCGGGTGAAGACTGCCATCGAGAACGAGATGACGCGACTTGGTCTTGAGAACCGCGTTCTTAGCGTGATCATCCCCACCGAGACGGTCTTCGAGGTCAGGTCGGGAAAGCGTCGCACGCGAGTGAAGAATTTCCTACCCGGTTACATTCTGATCGAAGTGTCTCTTGATACCCGAGTTCGCGACATCATTCTGTCGCTTCCTTCGATCGTTTCGTTTGCCGGCACGACCTCCGGGCCGCAGCCACTGCAGAAGGAAGAGGTCGACCGTATTCTTGGCCGAGTTGAGGAGCGAAAGGACATCACTACTGCCGAGACGTCGTTCCGTGAGGGCGACCCGGTGAAGGTGATCGACGGACCGTTCGCCAACTTCAACGGCACGGTAAAGGAAGTCAACGTAGAGAAGCAAAAGCTGAAGGTGGAAGTTGGAATTCTTGGGCGTAAGACGCCGATCGAATTGGACTTCCATCAGGTAGAGATCGAGAATCATTAACACATGATGTGGGAGGCAGGCAACACCTGCCGCAGACCACGAAAGGAAATTTGACATGGCAAAAAAGGTCATGGGTACCTTCAAGCTCCAGCTCAAGGCTGGAGAAGCCACGATGGCACCGCCAGTAGGACCGGCATTCGGTCAGCGCGGTCTTGCAGGTATGGAATTCGTCAAGCAGTTCAATGCCAAGTCGGCCAAGCAGCCGGGCATGATCCTGCCAGTGCTCGTCACGTTCTTCAGTGACAAGAGCTTTACGTTCGAGATAAAGTCGCCTCCGGCCCCAGTGCTTCTGATCAAGGCTGCCGGACTCGACAAGGGATCGGCCGCACCTCATCGTGACAAGGTTGGCAAGGTCAACCGTGCTCAGCTTGCAGAGATCGCCAAGATCAAGATGCAGGATCTGAACTGTCACACCGAAGAGAGTGCGATCAGCATGATCGCCGGTACGGCCCGCTCGATGGGGATCACGGTCCAAGACTGAGAAGCCCCCTTCTCGAACAACTTTCACGAACTCAAACCACTGTTGGAGGTGCCGCGCTGCGGTGCCGCTTGCACAACACGAAAGGATATCCTTCCATGGCACAAGGGAAGCGTTTTACAAAGGCCGCCAAGTCGTTTGACGGCACTCAGTCTTTTGACATCAAGAAGGCCGTTGAGCTGGTCAAGCAGAACGCCACGGCAAAGTTCGACGAGTCATTCGACGTTGCGATGAACCTCGGCGTCGATCCTCGCAAGGCCGATCAGCTGGTTCGCGGCACGGTGGCTCTACCACACGGCACGGGAAAGACGGTGCGCGTGCTGGTCATCGCCAAGGCACCAAAGGACAAGGAGGCTCTCGATGCGGGAGCTGATTACGCCGGCTTCTCCGACTACATTGAGAAGCTGCAAGGGGGCTGGGCAGACATCGACATCATCATTGCCACACCGGACGTGATGGGCGAGGTCGGAA
Organism: Candidatus Kapaibacterium sp.; assembly: GCA_018882895.1. Classification (GTDB taxonomy): domain Bacteria; phylum Bacteroidota; class Ignavibacteria; order Kapaibacteriales; family Kapaibacteriaceae; genus UBA10438. Next base: position 9,616 of record VERF01000009.1, on the reverse strand, counting down.
AGCTTGGTCGCGTGCTTGGTCCTCGCGGCCTGATGCCGAACCCGAAGAGCGGCACGGTGACGTTTGACGTTGCCAAGGCCGTTGCCGAGGTCAAGGCAGGTAAGATCGAGTTCCGCGTCGACAAGGCAGGTAACATTCATGCTGCTGTTGGCAAGTGCTCTTTCTCTACCGACAAGCTGCTGGAAAACCTCCAAACATTCGTTGGCACAGTCGTGCGCTCGAAGCCTGCCTCTTCAAAGGGTAAGTATGTCAAGAGCATCACGTTCAGTTCAACGATGGGCCCGGCCGTTCGCGTTGATGCGAAGTCCGTCGGTGCCGACCAATAATTCCGAACCTATTACGCAACAGTCGAACCGTCACGCTTCTAACACTGTCTTTGACAGGTTGACGGATCGGCGACTCTAACAATCAACAAGGTTATGATCACGAAAGAACAAAAGCAGGCAGTCGTCGCCGAATTGGCGGAGATGATCCGCAACGGCTCGGGTCTGTATTTCGTGGATTTCACCGGCATGACAGTCGCACAGGATCAGGCGTTTCGCCGTGATCTGCGTGCAAAGGGAATCACTATGAGGGTAGCCAAGAATACCCTTTTGGTGCGTGCTCTGGCTGAGGTCGGTGGCTACGAGATCGAAGACACGAAGTTGGCAGGTCAGACGGCGATGATCCTCGGATCGAGCGATCCTGTTGCCCCTGCGAAGGTGATCCGTCAGCACTTTGAGAAGCTCGAAAAGCCTCGTCTCAAGGTCGCTGTCGTCGAAGGCATGTACTTCGGCCCAACGCAGCTCAAGCAGGTGTCGGAACTTCCGACGCGCGAGGACCTCATTGCCGGCATTATGGGAAGCATCAACGCCCCGATCACGGGTATCGTTGGCAGCCTGAATGCCGTCATGCGGGACGTGGCATCGATCATCGAAGAGGTCGCAAAGAAGAAGGCCGCCTAAGGGTTGGCCAAGGCGTGACGCTTCCGAAGGGGCGCGTCACCATCCATCACAATCGGAACATTCATCATTCATTCGTGGAGAAATCCAATGTCAGCAATCGTTGAAGAACTCGTTGAGAAGATCGGAAACCTCACCCTCGTTGAGGCAGCTGATCTCAAGAAGGCCCTTGAAGACAAGTTCGGTGTATCGGCCGCAGCTCCTATGATGGTCGCCGGTGTCGCTCCTGGAGCAGCTCCAGCAGCCGCAGCCGAAGAGAAGACTGAGTTCGACGTCGAACTCACCGAAGGCGGAGCTCAGAAGCTCAACGTCATCAAGGTGGTTCGTGAAGTCACGGGTCTTGGTCTCAAGGAAGCTAAGGACCTGGTTGAAGGCGCACCAAAGCTCGTCAAGGAAGGCGTTGCCAAGGCAGACGCAGATGCCCTCAAGAAGAAGCTTGAGGAAGCCGGCGCCAAGGTCACGCTCAAGTAATTGAACAAGTGCAGTTGAACAGCCCCGAGGCGGCAGAAATGCCGTCTCGGGCGTTGTCGTAAATAGAAAGCCCCTTGCAAGGGGGCGTTCTGACGGTTGAAACAGGTGTCAGCGTGATGTCATTTCGACCATCAGAACGAAACAGAACTTTTTACTAGCCGTCAGGAGCTGTCTCCATGAATGGTTTGAACTCAGAAACAGCATTGTACACGCTCCCGCTACAACGGGTGCGCGAGCGCGTCTCGTTCGGAAAGATCGAGTCGGAATCGACATATCCGGATCTACTCGGGATCCAGATCGATTCCTTCCACGAGTTTCTCCAAGAGGACGTTGCCATCACCGATCGCCGCTTCATCGGCCTTCAGCGGGCATTTGAAAGCAACTTCCCGATCGAGGACAACTCAGGCGTGTACGAGTTGAGCTTCCTTGAGTACTTCGTCGAAAAGCCCAAGTACTCTGAAGAAGAATGTCGCGAACGTGAGCTGACGTACGCCAAGACGCTGAAGGCGAAGCTTCGCCTTTCGTCGAAGGCCGATCCGTCATCGGAAGACTACATTGAGGCGATCGACCAAGAGGTATACCTCGGTCAGATCCCTGCCATGACCCCTCGCGGCACGTTCATCATCAACGGTGCTGAGCGGGTCATCGTTGCTCAGCTGCACCGTTCGCCGGGTTGCTTCTTTGATGAGGCGATTCACCCGAACGGCACGAAGATCTTCTCGGCGCGCATCATTCCGTTCAAGGGATCGTGGGTCGAATTCACGACCGACATCCATGATGTGATGTATGCCTACATCGATCGCAAGAAGAAGTTCCCTGTAACGACGCTGCTTCGTGCCCTCGGGTACTCAAGCGACGAAGACCTGTTGAATCTCTTCGACCTTTCAGCAGACGTCCCGGTCAAGAAGCTCGCCGACGAGCACCTTGGCCGTCGGATCGCAGCTGATGCGGTGGATATGAACACGGGCGAGATCATTGCTCAGCGTGACCTTATCCTTGACGAAGCACTGCTTACAGCGCTTCAGGCCTCGACGGTCGATTCGATCCGTGTCTACAAGTACGAGAACCCGAACGACGAGCCGATCATCGCCAAGACCCTTGCCAAGGACACGGCACGCACTCGCGAAGACGCTCTTGAGACCATCTATCGTCAGCTCCGCTCTTCAGATCCGCCGGATCTGGACACGGCATGGGGCCTGCTCGAGAAGCTCTTCTTCAATCCGAAGCGCTATGATCTCGGAGTCGTGGGCCGTTATCGCATCAACGAAAAGCTTGCCATGACGGTGCCGCTCGATGTTACGACGCTAACGGTCGACGACATCGTGGCTATCGTAAAGTATCTCATCGATGTGCGTGATGCGAAGGTCCCGGTCGATGATATCGATCACCTTGCCAACCGTCGCGTGCGCACGGTGGGCGAGCAGCTGGAGTCGACCTTTAACCTTGGTCTTACGCGTATGGCGCGCACGATCAAGGAGCGCCTCTCGGTGCGTGACAGTGAGAACGTCACCCCGAGCGAACTGGTCAATGCTCGCACCATCACAAGCGTCATCAACCAGTTCTTCGGCACAAATCAGCTGTCGCAGTTCATGGACCAGACCAATCCGCTGTCGGAGATCACTCACAAGCGCCGTACATCGGCCCTTGGACCCGGTGGTCTGACGCGTGAGCGCGCTGGCTTTGAGGTTCGTGACGTTCATTACACGCACTACGGCCGCCTCTGCCCGATCGAAACGCCGGAAGGTCCGAACATCGGTCTGATCTCCTCGCTGGCCATCCATGCCCGTGTAAACAAGTTCGGCTTTATCGAGACACCGTACCACAAGGTCGTCAACGGCGTGGTAACGGAGGATGTAGAGTTCCTTCCGGCTGACAAGGAAGAGGGCCTGATCATCATCCCTGCTTCAACGGCAACGGATGAGAAGGGGCGAATCGCCGGTGACACTGTAAAGGCCCGCGTCAGCGGCGACTACAAGGTCGTTGCGCCTACCGAGGTCAACTACATGGAAGTCAGCACGGACCAGATCACATCTCCTGCTGCATCGCTGATCCCGTTCCTTGAGCACGATGACGCCAACCGTGCGCTCATGGGCTCGAACATGCAACGTCAGGGCGTGCCTTTGCTGCGTCCTGAAGCCCCGATCGTTGGAACCGGCATGGAGGCACGCGTAGCGCGTGACTCACGTGCGCTGGTGCTGGCCGAGGATGATGGTGTGGTCGATTACGTATGCGCTGACTTTGTGCGCATCGTGTATGATGACAAGCGCAGTGCCGATGAGAAGCTGATCTCGTTCGATGGCGATCGCACGGTCACATACAACCTGCAGAAGTTCTATCGCACCAACCAAGACACAAGCATCAACCACAAGCCGATCGTGTCGGTCGGACAGCGCGTCAAGAAGGGTCAGCCGATCATCGACGGCGCCTCGACCGAGAAGGGCGAGCTTGCACTTGGACGCAACGTGATGGTTGCCTTCATGCCATGGCGTGGATACAACTTCGAAGACGCCATCGTTCTGAGCGAGCGCATGGTGGCTGAAGATGTCTTCACGTCGATCCATATCGAAGAGTATACACTTCAGGTTCGCGACACCAAGCGCGGCGAAGAAGAATTCACACGCGAAATCCCGAACGTCAGCGAAGAGGCCACCAAGGATCTCGACGAGCGCGGAATCGTCCGCATCGGTGCCAAGATCCGCGAAGGAGACATCCTGATCGGAAAGATCACGCCGAAGGGCGAGACCGATCCGACGCCGGAAGAGAAGCTGCTTCGCGCCATCTTCGGTGATAAGGCCGGTGACGTCAAGGACGTATCGCTTAAGGCACCTCCGGGACTCAAGGGCACGGTCATCAACACCAAGCTCTTCGCTCGCCGCGTCCTTACCAGTGACAGCGAGTTCCGCCTTGAAGAAAAGAAGCGTCAAGACCTGATTACGCGTCGGGAAAATCAGGCACTTCGTGCTTTGGATATCGACTGCATTGAGCGTCTCGGTCAGCTTGTAGAAGGTGAGACATCACTCGGGGTTCGCTCGAACAATGACACGGTCGTTTTCCGCAGCGGAAGCAAGTTGGTGGCAAAGGACATGCTGGCCAAGTTCGAAGCAGGATCCTTCCTGCCATCGAACACCAGTCTCGAGCAGGACTGGGTAGCCGACAAGAAGATCATGAAGCTTGTACGCAAGCTCATGGAGAACTTCGAAACACGCCGTAACGCGATCATTCTCGATGCCCGCATCGAGCGCAACAAGATCGCCGCCGGTGATGAGCTTCAGCCCGGTATCCAGCAGATGGCCAAGGTCTATGTTGCCAAGAAGCGCAAGCTTCAGGTTGGTGACAAGATGGCCGGTCGCCACGGTAATAAGGGTATCGTATCGAAGATCGTGCCGACTGAGGACATGCCGTTCCTTCCGAACGGACGTCCGGTGGATATCGTCCTCAATCCGCTCGGCGTGCCTTCACGTATGAATCTGGGTCAGCTCTACGAGACAGCTCTCGGATGGGCCGGCCGTGAATTGGGTGTCCATTTCGCCACGCCGATCTTCGACGGGGCTTCATGGGATCAGGTGGGCGACTATCTCGAGAAGGCCGGACTTCCACGTACGGGCAAGACCGTGCTGTATGACGGCCGTTCGGGTGAAGCCTTCGAGAATGAGGTGACGGTTGGCATCATCTACATGATGAAGCTTTCTCACCTTGTCGAAGACAAGATCCACGCCCGTTCGATCGGACCATACTCGCTGATCACGCAACAGCCCCTTGGCGGTAAGGCCCAATTCGGTGGCCAGCGTCTCGGGGAGATGGAAGTGTGGGCGCTCGAGGCCTATGGCGCGGCGCATACTCTGCAGGAGATGCTGACGTTGAAGTCAGACGATGTGCAGGGTCGTGCCAAGATGTACGAGACCCTTGTCAAGGGCGAGAACCTGCCGGCGCCTGGAATTCCAGAGTCGTTCAACGTTCTCATCCGCGAGCTGCAGGGTCTGTGTCTGGATGTCAAGCTCGACTGAGCCTGACGTTCACTGTCCATTAATTCGTCAACCAAGGAATTTTAGCTCGGAGTCACGATGCAGTTCCAAAACATCCCGAAGCGCGGTTACGGCTCGATTACGATCCGCATTTCATCACCGGATGACATTCTCAATCGTTCGCATGGCGAGGTCACCAAGCCCGAAACGATCAACTACCGCTCATTCCGTCCTGAAAAGGACGGACTGTTCTGCGAGAAGATCTTCGGCCCAATCCGCGATTGGGAGTGCGCATGTGGTAAGTACAAGCGAATCCGATACAAGGGCATTGTGTGTGATCGCTGCGGTGTCGAAGTGACGCAAAAGAGCGTCCGCCGCGAGCGCATGGGTCACATCATGCTGGCCGTGCCGGTGGTCCACATCTGGTTCCTTCGTTCACTGCCGAGCAAGATCTCTGGCGTGATCGGCATGCCGACCAAGGACGTCGAGCGCATCGTGTATTACGAATCATATGTGGTGGTTCAACCCGGATCGACCGGCCTGCAGAAGAAGGACCTTCTGACAGAAGAGCAATACCTGGAAGTTCTCGCCAGCCTGCGTCCGGAAGAACGCAACATGGACGACGAGGACCCACGCAAGTTCATCGCCCTCATTGGTGGTGAAGCCGTCAAGGAACTGCTCCGTCGCGTTGATGCCGACGAGGATTACTTCAAGCTCCGCGAGACGGCTCGCGATGATATGTCGCAAGCCAAGAAGGCAGATGTTCTCAAGCGTCTGCGCATTCTCGACGCGTTCCGCTCGGCCGATCACAAGGAGCCGAACCGTCCTGAGTGGATGGTGCTGGACATCATTCCGGTGATCCCACCGGATCTGCGTCCGCTGGTGCCCCTTGAAGGTGGCCGGTTTGCAACTTCTGACCTTAATGACCTCTATCGCAGGGTGATCATTCGCAATAACCGTCTCAAGCGCCTGATCGACATCAAGGCTCCTGAGGTGATTTTGCGCAATGAGAAGCGTATGCTTCAAGAGTCGGTCGATGCCCTCTTCGACAACTCACGTCGCGCCGTGCGCAGCGAATCGCAGCGCGCGCTCAAGTCGCTTGCCGATACGCTGAAGGGTAAGACAGGCCGCTTCCGTCAGAATCTGCTCGGTAAGCGCGTGGACTACTCGGGTCGTTCCGTTATCGTGGTCGGTCCCGAGCTGAAGCTGCACGAGTGCGGTCTTCCGAAGGACATGGCCGTTGAGCTGTTCAAGCCCCTTATCATCCGTAAGCTCATCGAGCGCGGACACTGCAAGACGGTCAAGAGCGCCAAGAAGCAGGTCGAAAAGAAGACCACCGAGGTGTGGGATATTCTCGACACGGTGATCGACGGTCATCCGGTGCTGTTGAACCGCGCCCCAACGCTTCACCGTCTGGGTATCCAAGCATTCCAGCCGAAGCTCATTGAGGGCAAGGCTATTCAGCTCCACCCATTGGTGACGACGGCTTTCAATGCTGACTTCGACGGTGACCAGATGGCCGTTCACGTGCCGCTGAGTCACGAAGCACAGCTCGAAGCGCTTCTGCTGATCCTCTCGGCACACAATATCATGCACACGCAGAACGGTGAACCAATCGCCGTTCCTTCGCAGGACATGGTTCTGGGTGTCTATTACCTTACCAAGGCACGCGGTGGAGTCAAGGGCGAAGGCAAGATCTTCTCCAGCGAAGACGAAGTCGTGATCGGTTACAACTCGGGTCGCATCGCGCTGCATGCGAAGATCAAGGTCCGCATCGGCGGCAAGCTCGTCGAAACCACTGCCGGACGTGTTCTCTTTAACAAGATCGTTCCGTTCGAGCTTGGTTACATGAACGAGATGCTCGGTAAGAAGCGTCTGCGTCAGGTGATCGCCGACTGCTTCCGTAAGGCCGGTCTTGCCAAGACAGTGGAGTTCCTCGACAAGCTGAAGGAAACGGGCTTCCTTACCGCTACACGCGGCGGCTTGTCCGTGTCGATCGCAGACGTCGTGGTACCTGCTGAAAAGACCACGATCATTGATAGGGCACAGAAGGAAGTCGACAAGATCGAGGACTATTATCACTCCGGTGTTATCACCGAAGGCGAGCGCTACAACAAGATCATCGATACGTGGTCGACAGCCACCAACCGTGTTGCTGACAAGCTCTATAACGAGCTGGCCTCGAACAAGGATGGATTCAACACGTTCTTCATGATGCTCGACTCGCAGGCACGGGGCTCGAAGGAGCAGATCCGTCAGCTTGCCGGTATGCGCGGTCTGATGGCCAAGCCTCAAAAGACGGCCGCTGCCTCGTCAGCCGAACTGATCGAGAATCCGATCATTTCGAACTTCAAGGAAGGTCTGACAATCCTTGAGTACTTCATCTCGACTCACGGTGCCCGTAAGGGTCTTGCCGATACGGCTCTCAAGACGGCCGACGCCGGTTACCTGACGCGTCGTCTGCATGACGTAGCACAAGACGTGGTGATCTCCGAAGACGACTGCGGAACGATCCGTGGCGTTGAGATGCGCGCCCTGAAAGATGGTGAAGACGTCAAGGAGCCATTGAAGGAACGCATTCTTGGTCGCACGTCACTTGTCGACGTTGTTGATCCAATCAGCGGCAAGGTGTACTGCAAGAAGGGCGAGACGATCGACGAGGATATTGCCGACGCGATCGAACACAGCCCCATTGAGGCCGCGATGATCCGCAGCGTGCTGACGTGCGAATCACGACGTGGCGTCTGCGCCCGCTGCTATGGTCGCAACATGGCCACAGGTCAGCTTGTGGACACTGGTGAAGCCGTTGGAACAATCGCTTCACAATCGATCGGTGAGCCTGGCACGCAGCTGACACTCCGTACGTTCCACACCGGTGGTACGGCATCGCTCTCGATGAGTCAGAGCCTTGTGCTTGCCAAGTTTGACGGTCTTATCCAGTTCGATGCCATCCGTTCGGTGAGCTGTCCGGGTGAAACGGAAGACGTTGAGGTTGTGGTCTCCCGCGCCGGCGTCATCAACATCGTAGAGCCGGGCTCGAATCGCGTTGTCACCAAGTACGACGTTGTGTACGGTGCCGAACTCAAGGTCAAGGACGGACAGACAATCAAGAAGGGCGAAACGCTCTACGATTGGGATCCGTACAACTCGGTGATCATCACCGAAAAGGCCGGTCGCGTGCGTTACCGTGACCTTGTGCCGAACCTCACGTTCAAGGAAGCAATCGATGAGCAGACGGGTCACACGACCAAGATCGTTATCGATTCGCGTGACCGTACGAAGAGTCCTGCGATCGAAATCGTCGACGATGAAGGCACGCTGATCCAGTCGTACATCATCCCGTCGCGTGCACAGATCGTTGTCGACGACGGAGAAGTTGTCGCCGTCGGTTCCAAGCTTGTGAAGATGCCACGTGACCTCGGACGTCTGCGCGACATTACGGGCGGTCTGCCACGCGTTACGGAGCTTTTCGAAGCTCGTGCGCCTCAGGCCCCTGCAGCCGTCACCGAGATCGACGGTATCATCTCGATCGAAAAGCCGAAGCGTGGTTCGCGCGTGATCGCCACGACGTCCCTCGACGGACAGCTCAAGCGCGAATACTCAGTGCCGATCGGACGTCACGTTCTTGTGCAAGAGGGCGACCTCGTGCGTGCCGGTGACCGTCTGACGGAAGGCGCGATCAATCCGCACGACATTCTGCACATCAAGGGTATCAACGAGGTACAGGCCTACCTGGTGAATGAAATCCAGGAAGTGTACCGCATGCAGGGTGTGAAGATCAACGACAAGCACATCGAAGTGATCGTTCGCCAGATGCTCCAAAAGGTTCGCGTGACCGACTCCGGTGATGCGTCATTCCTCGAGGGTGATCAGGTTGACCGTATGCGCTTCAGCGATGAGAACGATCGCCTAAAGGGTTGCGTGGTTGTCACCGATCCGGGCGACTCGAAGCTCAAGTTTGGTCAGATCATCGACAAGCGTGTTCTGCGCGAGATCAATGCCGACCTCAAGAAGGGTGACAAGCAAGGGGCTAAGAGCCGCAATGCCGAACCAGCCATCGGTGAGCCACTTCTCTTGGGTATCACGCAGGCATCGCTCACCACGGAATCGTGGCTCTCGGCAGCATCCTTCCAAGAGACAACACGTGTTCTTGCAGATGCCTCGGCTGCGGCCAAGATGGACAAGCTGCTGGGACTGAAGGAGAACATCATCCTCGGTCAGCTCATCCCTGCTGGAACAGGT
>VERF01000111.1 GCA_018882895.1 Candidatus Kapaibacterium sp. | reverse complement strand
CGTCAGAGCCGAAGAAGGTCGAAGCATACCACTCCGGGTATTCCCTGGAGTTGCTTCGTGAGCACTTCCGCTCGATCCGCGACCTCTGGAAGGGGGCTTTGCGCAGCGGTTCGTCGGTTCCGTCATTCCGCGACTATCTGCTGACGGTCGTCAACGGTCCGCGACTTGTCCAGGATACCGATGCACAGCTCGCCCGCGTCGATGCTGCCTTTGAGAAGCTGGCAAGTGAGCCTCTTTCACGGCAGATCGTTTCGAATCCGCAGTCATTGGTTGAGTTGCACACTGAACTGCAGAAGCTGACGCGATTCTTCAAGAGCGAAATGTCATCGCTACTGGGAATCTCGATCACCTATAGCAGTGGCGACGGCGACTGACGCATGATCGACCGTCGTCCGATGCCGCTAGCCCCTTTGGCGATCCTTCGCATTCTCTTCGGAAGTGTGATGGTGATCTCCTGCGTGCGCTTCGCCTGGCTGGGATGGATCAAGGAGCAATACATCGACCCTGTTGTCCACTTCCCATACGCAGGGTTTGAATGGGTTGTGTCTCTCGGTGATCCAGGCATGTACATCCTGTTTGGCGTGATGACGCTGGCTGCCGCATTCGTTGCACTTGGAGCTTGGTATCGCATCAGTAGTGCGGTGTTCTTCCTGAGCTTCACCTATGTGGAGCTGATCGACAAGACCTACTACCTCAACCACTACTACTTCGTCAGCATCGCCGCATTTCTCTTCTGCCTGCTGCCCGCACACAAGCGCCTCAGCATTGACGTGCTGCGACGTCCGCAGATGAAGCTCGACGTGATGCCGCGCTGGATGCTGGATGTGTTCAAGCTGCAGATCAGCATCGTGTATCTGTTTGCCGGCATCGCCAAGATCAATCACGCATGGCTCATTGATGCCATGCCCCTTCGCATCTGGCTTCCGGCGCAAAGCGATCTGCCGATCATCGGTCCACTCATGACGCTCTGGTGGCTGCCGTGGGTGTTTTCCTGGGCAGGCATGCTCTTTGATTGTTCCGTGCCATTTCTGCTGTGGAACAAGCGTACGCGGCCGTTTGCCTATGTAGCCGTGATCGCGTTTCACGTTGTCACCGGCATGATGTTCCAGATCGGCGTCTTCCCGCTGGTGATGATCGCCATGACGTTGGTGTTCTTCGAGCCGGGCGCAACATCGACAGCAGCAATCAACGCTGAACGTGTTGCGAGGCTGCCTCGCCCCCTGAGGCTTGTTCTTGCTGCGCACTTCGTGCTGCAGATCCTTCTGCCGTGGCGGCATCTGCTGTATCCGGGAGAGCTTCTGTGGACTGAGGACGGATATCGATTCTCGTGGCGCGTGATGCTCATGGAAAAGGCCGCAACGGCCACGTTCACGGTTTGGGATGGGGCTACGGGGCGCGGGGGAATTGTTGACAACACCGAGTTCCTGAATGCTCATCAGGAAAAGCAGATGTCAATGCAGCCTGACATGGTTGTGCAGTATGCCCGGTTTCTTCGAGATGAGTATGCACGACGTGGCCTGACACGTCCGCGTGTGACGGCTGACGTGTGGGTGACGCTCAACGGTGCTCCCGCACGGCGGATGGTCGATCCGGCCCGTGATCTTGCTCTGGATGAGATCGGCGTCGCTCCAAGCTCTTGGGTGGTGTCGCGATGAGGTCTGCCACGATTCTTCGACTGATAGCCTTTTCCGTGGTCCTTCAGTGCCTCACCGCGCATGCACGCGCAGGGGTGGAAGCCGAGTCACTGCCCGGCGTGGGTGGACGTGACACGATCCTCATGCGCGTGGTAGAGGTCTCGGGACTGCATGAATCGCCCTTCCTGATATCGCGCATCGATGACGTTGAGAACGGCATCATCTTTGCCGGAAAGAAGGCCGAGAGAATATCACTGGCGAACATCATCGCCAACACGGCCACGAACAACACGCGTCAGACCTTTGCGGGAATTGCAGGACTGACGATCTGGGAGAGTGATGGTGCCGGACTTCAGTTAGGCATCGGTGCGCGTGGACTCAATCCCAACCGCACGTCAAACTTCACCACACGTCAGAACGGCTATGACATCTCGGCCGATCCACTCGGATATCCCGAGAGCTACTACACGCCGCCGCTTCAGGCACTCGAACGTATCGATATCGTGCGCGGAGCCGGAGCATTGCGCTACGGCACGCAGTTTGGCGGAGTGGTGAACTTCATCATGCGCGAGCCCCCTCGCTCGCGTCCGGTTTCGGCCGAGATCATGCTTACAGGGGGCTCCTATGGCTTTGCCAGTGGACTGCTCCGTGTGGGTGGTACTGTGGGCTCGACGTCCTACAGTGCGATCGCACAGTATCGTCGCGCCCACGGATGGCGTCCCAACAGCGAGTTCGATCAGCGCCTCGGCTATGCATCTGTGCGTCAGGCCATCGGCCCGAACCTGCGCATAACGGCGGACATCACGTCGATGTCCTACCTGGCCCATCAGCCTGGCGGTCTCACCGACAGGCAGTTTGCTCTTGATCCGAGTTCCTCGTCGCGCAACCGTAACTGGTTCAACGTCGATTGGACCCTTGGCTCTGTGACGGCCGATTGGATCATCGATTCGATCACATCAATGCGCTCAATGTTCTTCGTCAACTCCAGCTCCCGCGCTGCTCTGGGAAATCTTGACCGGATCAACATGATCGATCTCGGTGGTGAGCGAACGATGATCGACGGGGTGTTCCGAAACATCGGCAACGAGACCACGGTCCAGCAGGACAGAACCATTCTGGGCACACGCGTCTCAATGCTTGCAGGCGTGCGCATCTTCCGGGGTGTGACCATGCAGAGGCAGGGCGCGGCGTCCGATGAAAGCGGACCTGACTTTCAGTTCAGCGGACGCGGCACGCGAGATGGATCTGACTTCACGTTCCCTAATACCAATGCGGCAGCATTCACCGAAGCTGTCATCAGCATCTCGGACAACTTCCGCATCGTACCGGGGATCCGTGCCGAGTATATCTCGACGCGTGCCGACGGTACGTACGGGATGTCGGTGCGCGACCTTGCAGGGAATCTCGTGGTCGACACGCTGCTGGCCGAATCACGCCAGCGCGACCGGACGATATTTCTTGCCGGACTTGGTGTGAGCTACAAGGTGGATGCCCTTGAGGTCTATGCCAACATCACACAGAACTATCGATCGATCACCTTCAGCGATCTGCGCATCGTCAACCCAAACCTCGTGGTCGACCCGAACATCGCCGACGAACGTGGCGCCACGGCTGACCTCGGAGTTCGTGGTACGTTTGGCGACCTTCTATCGCTGGATGTTTCGGCCTTCTACCTGAGTTACCGCGACAAGATCGGTGAGGTCCTGCGCAGCGACCAGGCGCCGCTGTATCTGCCCTATCGATTCCGCACCAACGTTGGCGATGCCTACACGGCCGGCATCGAAGCCATGACGGAGATCAGTCTTACGCGTCTGGCAGGTTATGAGCAGGACGATGAGATGCCCGATGTGCATCTGATGCTCAACGGATCAATTGTCAGGGGGCGATACAGTGCCCCGAATGATCCGACCATCGATGGTAACATGATCGAGTACGTGCCGGACATTGTTCTGAGATCGGGTCTTATCGTTCGGTACGGTTCGCTTCGCAGCTCACTGCTGGTGTCTCATACCGGACGTCAGTACACCGATGCTACCAATGCCGAGTTTGCCGCTTC
>VERF01000110.1 GCA_018882895.1 Candidatus Kapaibacterium sp. | reverse complement strand
GAACTCGCCCGTCGCTTCGGGGTGCATCGCCCCCTCCTCGGCGATGTGCCGCTCAATGGTGATCAGCTTTGAGGTGTTGACAATAGGCATGCTATTGGTCGAGCCGAACTGAGAGAACCGGACATGGTGCTTTCCGCAGAACTCGTTCGGTGGTGCTTCCAAAGAGGAAGTGTTCCAACCCACCTCTGCCATGCGTCCCGATGGCAATGATACTCGCTCCATGATCCTTGGCGTAGGCGCAGATCTCTTCGCTTGCACGGCCACGCAGAACCTTCGTCTCCACCTTGTAGCCCTCCTTCTGGAGCGTATCAGAGAGTGTGTTCAGTTCCTTCTGCGTGCTGACCTCGAGCTCACGCTCAAGATCGGCGAAGCCGACCTGTGCGTAGCTCCAGTCGGCCGGGTAGACGACCGGCTCGACAACATGGACAACATGAAGAGTTGCATTTGTACCGCGCGCCAATTCCTTGGCCAATGCAAGGGCCTTTTGCGCGTTTTCCGAGAAATCCGTCGGCACGAGGATGGAGGAAACGGTAAACATGGCATTTGGTAGTTTGTGAATATGACACGCAATGTAGGAAACGCCTTCTCTCGTGCGACCGATAGCAGCAACGGTCATTTCGCGATTTCTCCACCCCGCCAAACACTCGTGGCAACGATCGTCATTCTCCTGACGCTCTGGGGCATGCCGACCGGCCTTAGGTCGCAAGGTACTCCCGTACGATTGTCCGTTTCGGCTCCCTCGTGGTCGATAATCGGCCCCTTTCCCAATCCGGGGGGAAGCGGCGTTTGGGTTCGCAACTCTGTCGAAGATCCGCGCGATACCTCAACGTCCTTTCTTAACCTCTGGGGTGGACGTACCAGTTGGCACCCCTACAGGGGTTTGGATATGCTCGGATGGGTCAATCTCACAGACCATGCACCGCAGATGCCGTGCCTGTTCGTTGCGCGGACGTATGTGTACGTGCCATCCACTCGACGGGTTCGTATCGAACTTGGTCTCAGCGGGTCGGCTCGGTTCTTTGTGAACGACTCTCTGCTGACGGGATTCAACGACGACGTATTCGCTCGCAATGGTTCAGTAACGATGGCCTGTACACTCTGGCAGGGCTGGAATAAGGTCCACGTTCGCGTCGGCCGCGATGTGATGCCGTTCCTATCGTTCGCGCTGCGGCTTTCGGACTCGACGGGTGCGGAAATGCCTGATGTGACGTATTCGGCCACACCGCAGCCCACGACGAAACAAGTTGCCCCCTTCGAGCTCTTGTCACGAAAGGCCGAACAGATCGACACCACCTTTCAGCGCGACCCGCGGATCATCCGGTCGCTTCAGCGCGCCGTTGCCACAGACACGCTTGGTATCGGCCGCCTGCGTCAGGCCGCATGGGCAGCATTTGAAGACGCGTCGCTCGACACTGCACTGATGTTGGCGCGCATGGCATTGACGGTTGTCCAAGAAGATGCATCGCTGTGGCTGCTCAAGGGGCTCATCTGCAATGCCAAGGGAATGGCCGATTCAGCCCGGATCTTCACGGAACGCTCTCTCGAGATCGACCCCGGCGACATCCGGGCACGCAAGGCTAGCTACGAGATGCGACTTCAGCGTAACCCGATCGATGAGATACCGCAGCTTGACGTTGACAGCATCGCAGGGGCGGCACTGCGTCTAGCACCTTCGGATTCTGTGGAGATCGAAACGGTCCTGCTTGATCTGCAACAGGCCGTGATCTTCGGCAGCACAACGCTTCAGCGCATCAATGCCGTGATTCGGATCAACGCCCAGGATTCTATGATGAATCTGCCACTGCCGAAGCGCTTCGATGCCAGCACTCCCGGATGGCAGAAGTTGATGGTGCTTTCCGGAAACGGCGAACAGCGAACGATCGACATATCGAACGACACTACTCAACTCGGTGGCTTTGCTGCCGGCGACGTGATCGTGTACTCGGCCGAACGATGGCAGCGCGACTCGCTGTTCACACGGTTTTCGCACATCGATCTCGGCGTGTCACCTCTGATCCCGACACGTCGGATGCGTACGTCGATTCTGATTCCGTTTACAGACAACTATCAGATCAAGTTCAACAACTTCATTCCGGATCAGACCGAAGTCGAGACACCCTCGGGAATGCTCTTCACATGGGAAGCCAAGAACATTCCGGCAATTGTACCCGAAGAGTTCATGCCTCCCATTGCCGACTTTACTCCTCACATTGGGCTTAGTACCTTTCCCGGCTGGTCACTGGTGATCCAGCAAATGCAGGCTCACTTGATGCGACGCCTGCAGCCCTGTAACGAGCTGCGTGCCGTGGTGGATTCGTTGCTGCCAAGCACTACGAAGTGGTCTCCGGAAGTTGTTGCACGGACGACCTCCAGATGGGTCATCAACTCCATCACGCTTGTGCCGAGTGCGGGACTATCCGTTTCTCCGAACCGGGCATGCGACGTCCTGGCTCTGCGAAGTGGAACTGCTTCCGACAAGGTGATACTGGCCTCAACAATGATGGCTCTGCGAGGAGTCGAGGCACTACCTACACTTGTGAAGACGAACTCCAACATCAGCTACAAGGAGCCCGGCGTATCGATGCCATTCGATCACATGATCCTGGTTCTTCCGCAGGATTCCGGAGCCATCATGATCGATCCGTCCTACCGCTCAGTACCTCTGGGTGTGGCACCGGCATCGATCGAAAATTCCTTTGCCGCTCCGATCAGCATTCGAATGCGCGATCCGGTGCGGCTGCACAAAAAGTATATGATGAGTCGGAACTTCATTGCATCAACGCAGATGTCAATGGACTCAGTCGGCTGGTTCACTTCACGCACACAAGTGCATGCGACCGATTTTGATTCTTCCGCAATTCGCAAGATGGTCATGTCGTTCAGCCCCATGGACGATGCGCCACAGGATTCGGATGTGCGTCATGACTCAGCGTGGATGTCCGCAACCAAGGGTCAACCTGAGAGTCCAACATGTAACATCGTTCTTCACAGTAAGGCTCTGGTCGACTCCACACAGGATACGATCAGCATAATGCCACGATGGATGATGCCGCCGAGTTTTCCGATGGTTGCTCTGGAAGCGAATACGCGTGTGCATCCACTTGTACTGTCGCCCTCGCACGACTCGACCAACTCGGAGATCGTCATCACTGCTCCGAAGGGATACACGTTTGCAAAGCCCCTTCCACAAGCCTCATTTAAGCTTCCATCGATCACATACTCGATCAGCTCATCTGTAAAGGGGCAGACACTGCGTCTTAGGCGCACCGTGTCGGTACATTCCGACTATGTTCAACCTTCGGAGTATCCGGCATTCCGTGATGCTCACAGACAAATGATCTGGCTCGATCAGATGCCCGTGCGGTTGCTGCGATCGTCCTCAGGTAAGCGTCGATGAGCATCGGATTCCCGAAGCGTGTCGTTTGTCTCACGGAAGAGACTACCGAGACTCTCTACGCGATCGATGCCGATGATCTGATCGTTGGCATCTCCGGCTTTACTGTGCGTCCGCCCCATGCCCGCAAGGAGAAGCCCAAGGTGTCTACATACCTTGATGCGAAGTTCGAGGAGATCATCGCGCTCAAGCCTGATGTGGTCTTTGCCTGGTCGGATCTCCAGGCCGACATCTCGGCGGAGCTGATCCGACGCGGCGTCGAGGTTGTCTGCTTCAACCATCGTTCCGTCGACGGGATAC
>VERF01000109.1 GCA_018882895.1 Candidatus Kapaibacterium sp. | reverse complement strand
GAACTCGCCCGTCGCTTCGGGGTGCATCGCCCCCTCCTCGGCGATGTGCCGCTCAATGGTGATCAGCTTTGAGGTGTTGACAATAGGCATGCTATTGGTCGAGCCGAACTGAGAGAACCGGACATGGGGCTTTCCGCAGAACTCGCTCGGTGGTGCTTCCAAAGAGGAAGTGTTCCAACCCACCTCTGCCATGCGTGCCGATGGCAATGATACTCGCTCCATGATCCTTGGCGTATGCGCAGATCTCTTCGCTTGCGCGGCCACGCAGAACCTTCGTCTCCACCTTGTAACCCTCCTTCTGGAGCGTATCAGCGAGTGTGTTCAGTTCCTTCTGCGTGCTGACCTCGAGCTCACGCTCAAGATCGGCGAAGCCGACCTGTGCGTAGCCCCAGTCGGCCGGGTAGACGACCGGCTCGACAACATGGACAACATGAAGAGTTGCATTTGTACCGCGCGCCAATTCCTTGGCCAACGCAAGGGCCTTTTGCGCGTTTTCCGAGAAATCCGTCGGCACGAGGATGGAGGAAACAGTAAACATGGCATTTGGTAGTTTGTGAATATGACACGCAATGTAGGAAACGCCTTCTCTCGTGCGACCGATAGCAGCAACGGTCATTTCGCGATTTCTCCACCCCGCCAGACACTCGTGGCAACGATCGTCATTCTCCTGACGCTCTGGGGCATGCCGACCGGCCTTCGGTCGCAAGGTACTCCCGTACGATTGTCCGTTTCGGCTCCCTCGTGGTCGATAATCGGCCCCTTTCCCAATCCGGGGGGAAGCGGCGTTTGGGTTCGCAACTCAGTCGAAGATCCGCGCGATACCTCAACGTCCTTTCTTAACCTCTGGGGTGGACGTACCAGTTGGCACCCCTATAGGGGTTTGGATATGCTCGGATGGGTCAATCTCACAGACCATGCACCGCAGATGCCGTGCCTGTTCGTTGCGCGGACGTATGTGTACGTGCCATCCACTCGACGGGTTCGTATCGAACTTGGCCTCAGCGGGTCGGCTCGGTTCTTTGTGAACGACTCTCTGCTGACGGGATTCAATGACGACGTATTTGCTCGCAATGGTTCAGTAACGATGGCCTGTACACTCTGGCAGGGCTGGAATAAGATCCACGTTCGCGTCGGCCGCGATGTGATGCCGTTCCTATCGTTCGCGCTGCGGCTTTTGGACTCGACGGGTGCGGAAATGCCTGATGTGACGTATTCGGCCATACCGCAGCCAACGACGAAGCAGGTTGCCCCCTTCGAGCTCTTGTCACGAAAGGCCGAACAGATCGACACCACCTTTCAGCGCGACCCGCGGATCATCCGTTCGCTTCAGCGCGCCGTTGCCACAGACACGCTTGGTATCGGCCGCCTGCGTCAGGCCGCATGGGCAGCATTTGAAGACTCGTCGCTCGACACTGCACTGATGTTGGCGCGCATGGCATTGACGGTTGTCCAAGAAGATGCATCGCTGTGGCTGCTCAAGGGGCTCATCTGCAACGCCAAGGGAATAGCCGATTCAGCCCGGATCTTCATGGAACGCTCTCTCGAGATCGACCCCGGCGACATCCGGGCACGCAAGGCTAGCTACGAGATGCGACTTCAGCGTAACCCGATCGATGAGATACCGCGGCTTGATATTGACAGCATCGCCGGGGCGGCACTGCGTCTGGCACCGTCGGATTCTGTGGAGATCGAAACGGTCCTGCTTGATCTGCAACAGGCCGTGATCTTCGGTAGCACAACGCTTCAGCGCATCAATGCCGTGATTCGGATCAACGCCCGGGATTCTATGATGAATCTGCCACTGCCGAAGCGCTTCGATGCCAGCACTCCCGGATGGCAGAAGTTGATGGTGCTTTCCGGAAACGGCGAGCAGCGAACGATCGACATATCGAACGACAGTACTCAACTCGGCGGCTTTGCTGCCGGCGACGTGATCGTGTACTCAGCTGAACGATGGCAGCGCGACTCGCTGTTCACACGGTTTTCGCACATCGATCTTGGCGTGTCACCTCTGATCCCGACACGTCGGATGCGTACGTCGATTCTGGTTCCGTTTACAGACAACTATCAGATCAAGTTCAACAACTTCATTCCGGATCAGACCGAAGTCGAGACACCCTCGGGAATGCTCTTCACATGGGAAGCCAATAACATTCCGGCAATTCTACCCGAAGAGTTCATGCCTCCCATTGCCGACTTTACTCGTCACATTGGGCTTAGTACCTTTCCCGGCTGGTCACTGGTGATCCAGCAAATGCAGGCTCACTTGATGCGACGCCTGCAGCCCTGTAACGAGCTGCGTGCCGTGGTGGATTCGTTGCTGCCAAGCACTACGAAGTGGTCTCCGGAAGTAGTTGCACGGACGATCTCCAGATGGGTCATCAACTCCATCGCGCTTGTGCCGAGTGCGGGACTATCCGTTTTTCCGAACCGCGCATGCGACGTCCTGGCTCTGCGCAGCGGAACTGCTGCCGACAAGGTGATACTGGCCTCAACAATGATGGCTCTGCGAGGAGTCGAGGCACTGCCTACACTTGTGAAGACGAACTCCAACATCAGCTACAAGGAGCCCGGCGTATCGATGCCATTCGATCACATGATCCTAGTTCTTCCGCAGGATTCCGGAGCCGTCATGATCGATCCGTCCTACCGCTCAGTACCTCTGGGTGTGGCACCGGCATCGATTGAAAATTCCTTTGCCGCCCCGATCAGCATTCGAATGCGCGATCCGGTGCGGCTGCATAAAAAGTACATGACGCGGCGGAACTTCATTGCATCAACGCAGATGTCAATGGACTCGGTCGGCTGGTTCACTTCACGCACACAAGTGCATGCGACCGATTTTGATTCTTCCGCCATTCGCAAGATGGTCATGTCGTTCAGCCCCATGGACGATGCGCCACAGGATTCGGATGTGCGTCATGACTCAGCGTGGATGTCCGCAACCAAGGGTCAACCTGAGAGTCCAACATGCAACTTCGTTCTTCACAGTAAGGCTTTTGTCGACTCCACACAGGATACGATCAGCTTAATGCCACGATGGATGATGCCGCCGAGTTTTCCGATGGTTGCTCTGGAAGCGAACACGCGCGTGCATCCACTTGTACTGTCGCCCTCGCACGACTCGACCAACTCAGAGATCGTTATCACTGCTCCGAAGGGATACACGTTTGCAAAGCCCCTTCCACAAGCCTCATTTAAGCTTCCATCGATGACGTACTCGATCAGCTCATCTGTAAAGGGGCAAACACTGCGTCTGAGGCGCACCGTGTCGGTGCATTCCGACTATGTTCAACCTTCGGTGTATCCAGCGTTCCGTGATGCTCACAGACAAATGCTCTTGCTCGATCAGATGCCCGTGCGGCTGCTGCGATCGTCCTCAGGTAAGCGTCGATGAGCATCGGATTCCCGAAACGTGTCGTTTGTCTCACGGAAGAGACTACCGAGACGCTCTACGCGATCGATGCCGATGATCTGATCGTTGGCATCTCCGGCTTTACTGTGCGTCCGCCCCATGCCCGCAAGGAGAAGCCCAAGGTCTCAACATACCTTGATGCGAAGTTCGAAGAGATCATCGCGCTCAAGCCTGATGTGGTCTTTGCCTGGTCGGATCTCCAGGCCGACATCTCGGCGGAGCTGATCCGACGCGGCGTCGAGGTTGTCTGCTTCAACCATCGTTCCGTCGACGGGATAC
>VERF01000108.1 GCA_018882895.1 Candidatus Kapaibacterium sp. | reverse complement strand
AGCCATGGGAAGCCGCTGCGCGGCGGGAAGTCTGCGACGGGAAGCCGCTGCGCGGCGGGAAAGAAGCCATGGGAAGCCGCTGCGCGGCGGGAAGTCTGCGACGGGAAGCCGCTGCGCGGCGGGAAGTCTGCGGCGGGAAGCCGCTGCGCGGCGGGAAAGAAGCCATGGGAAGCCGCTGCGCGGCGGGAAAGAAGCCATGGGAAGCCGCTGCGCGGCGGGAAAGAAGCCATGGGAAGCCGCTGCGCGGCGGGAAGTCTGCGGCGGGAAGCCGCTGCGCGGCGGGAAAGAAGCCATGGGAGGCCGCTGCGCCGAGCCGTCGTTATGTCTTCTCGCCGTATCGAAACGGCAGCAGCGCCAGAGCAAAGAGAGCAGCACCGGCAAACTCGAATGCGAGGTAGAACCAGGGACCATCATTGGGAAAGATGGTAAGGACCGTCTGATTGCGGAATGGATCCGATGGATCGAGGAAGCCGTAGTTGGAACCCGTAAGATGATTTATGGCGATCGCACACACAAAGTAGATCTGCGAGGCGGCCATCACACGGAGCCATGCACCCGGGCGTGGACGAATATTCAGGCCAAAGACGGCTGCGCAAACTGCAGTTATGAGGCCGGTATGGCCAACAACAAAGTAGATAAAGGGTATCTCCGGAAATGAGTTGTCCAGCTGCGGCGTAATGAGTGCATTGACGCTCCCCGTCATAACCCAGCACCAGGCGATCTCTATCAAAGCAGGACGCCTGGTGATCAGTGCAGCCGCCGTAACGATGTTAGCCCACGCACATAGGTGCATCGGCAGGTCCGTGGTAATAGACCAGTAACCTGCGCCAATACGGTATGCTTGGTAGACGAAGATGTTGACGAGGAGCGTGCCGGCCAGCCCGTAGCTGATGAGTTCGGCTCTTCGTGGATTGCGCCGCATGATGCTCGGTACAACCGTGCACAAAAGGATCGTTGCGACCATCATCAGTACATGTTCGATCGAGAACATCATCATAGGCAGCAAAAGGCAGCAGGTTCGCGATACGTTGGATGCCTAACTTAAACCATTCCTTCGTCGCGCCTGTCAGATATCGTTTTGCACCCTTGCACAAACCACCATGATTCGACACGTACTCCTTCTTTTGTGCGCAGCCGCTGTATCGGTCGCACAGCCCTTGTACTTCCCTACGTCGAATGAGACGTGGGCTCGTGCTTCGCAGGCCGAGTTGGGATGGTGCGCGGAGAACATCGACTCACTCGTTACCTATCTCCAGCGAGCAGACACGAGAGCGTTTATCATCCTGGTAGATGGTCGCATCGCCATGGAGAAGTACTTTGGAACATTCACCGCCGACAGCGCATGGTACTGGGCATCGGCAGGGAAAACTGTTACGAGTGTACTTGTTGGCATTGCCCAACATGAAGGTCGTATGGACATCACCAAGTCCAGCGCCACATACCTTGGCAGCGGCTGGTCATCGTGCACGCCACAGCAGGAGTCAGCCATCACAGTGCGTCACCATCTCACCATGACAACTGGGATTGGCTTCAAGCGCGCCGATGACGACTGCAAGGAACCCCAATGCCTCTGGTACAAAGCTGAACCTGGTGCCGTTTGGGATTACCACAACGCCGCGTATCTGCTCCTGCAGGATATGATAGCTAAGGCAGCGGGAATGACGTTTCAGCAGTACTACAGTGCGAAGCTCGCACAAACGATCGGTATGACCGGTAGATGGTTCGACGGAACACTCTGGTCCAGGCCCCTTGTTATGGCCCGCTTCGGTCTCATGCTTCTTGCAAGGGGCACATGGAACGGTGACACCATCATTAAGGATCGAGCATACTTCGAGGCAATGATCAATACATCCCAGCAACTCAACAGGTCATACGGATACCTGTTCTGGCTCAACGGCAAAGGCAGCTTCATGCAGCCGTCATTGCCTCTGGTCTTCAACAGAGATCTCGTCCCACAAGCGCCGAGCGACATGTATGCCGGAATGGGTAAGAATGATCAACGCGTCTATGTCGCACCAAGTCGGCGCATGGTGGTAGTTCGCGTCGGCAACCCGGCAGACACGGTCGCTGCTGCCATCAGCGGGTTTGATGACGAGCTGTGGAAGCGGATCAATGCTCTGTCCTGCAACACCAGTGTTGCTGATGCAGAAGCATCACCCGTAAACATCTGGCCGAATCCCGCACATACGACGGTCTCGTTTCATGGTGATCACGCCGTGATCTTTGACATTCTCGGGCATGAGGTTGCAACGTCCCATACTGGAACTGTCGACGTGTCGAGACTGCCGGCGGGCACCTACCGCATGGTTGTTGCAAACGGGAAGGGGCGAAGCGGAACCGTTCTGGTTGTACGCTAGGACCCCGACGATAAACTGTCGGCCACTGCATCCCACAACATGATTCGATGCTGAAGTGCGGATCGTGCTGCAAAAAGCGCTTCATCGTATTTGCGCTGATCGTTGTCAATGAGATGCTCCACCATGGCGAGCGCGAGCGGTCCGTGGTGATCTCCGTCAACATCAATGTGCCGCTGCAGATAGTATCGCAGGTCATCAAAGGCGGACGCATGATCGGTCGGTATATGGTCAAGCATGCCAAGGAACATCGTTGGAATGACATCCTCCCTACCGAACGTGAAGACGGCTGCTATCTCATGCAACGCACCATTCATGACCACGTCGAGCGTCGAGCGAACGAACTCAGCCGAAGCTTGTGGCGCACCGCACGCGCTGAGCGCCGTCTCCACACCAACGCCCTGTGATATTGCACCGACGAGTTCATCGATCGGTCCGGTGGAAGCACCCAGCCCCTTCATGGCTTGACAGTACATCTCGAAGTGACTCATGCGTACGCCGTTGCGATCCACGTCGCTCTCCTCCCCAACAACGATCTCGTTGATCAGGTAACGGGTTTCCGCATTGCCGCGCGGCACCCACGGAACATCTACACACGTGAGGCCACGCTGCAGTGCTTTCAGAAGGGTCATAAAGTCCCATACCGCAAACACATGGTGTTCCATGAAGCGTGCAACACCACCAACAGATGTCAAGGTGTTGTACAAGCGATGTTGGCCAAGCACCGCACGGAGGTCTTCGGTGGCCGAAATGAGCTTTTCAGATTGCATGCGGGTCAAACGTCCGCGCATCTTTTGAAGGTTCCCACGTGGCCATCAATTGGTTGATAGTCAGGAATACACCAAGTTTGTCGTCATAACGGCATTTTTCACATTTACTGAAAGGTTCATTGATGCGATCAATCGTTCTTTGTGGAGTTGCACTTCTATGTGTGATTGCGACTTCTTCCGCTGTCGAGGTAAGCCTTGGCCCGACACTTGCCGTGAAGGGTACGGTCAACACTGTCGCGCCTGGTAACGGCTTCAAGACGGGATTCGCGCTCAACAATATGCCCGACATTGGCCTTACAACGCGGATAATGCTCGCAAAGGATATGGGCATAGGACTGCTTCTCGATGTCGAGTCGACTGGGTATGGCTACATCGTACTGAACCGCTTCTCATGAAATAGGACAAACAAGCAAAAGTTGTAAGCAATAGATTGGTGCTGAACTCGCAACGAAAGGAACGGCGATGGCAGCCAACAAACAACGACGACACTATAGCCCGGAAGAGAAGGTCAAGATCCTACGGGAACATCTTGAGAAGCGACGACCGATCTCGGAGATCTGCGAACAGTACGGGATCGACCCGGGTCAGTTCAGCCAATGGAAGAAGGCATTTTTCGAGGGCG
>VERF01000008.1 GCA_018882895.1 Candidatus Kapaibacterium sp. | reverse complement strand
AGTCCGAGCTCGAGTCCGGCCGACAAACGCAGCCCATTGCCAACGAGCCAGCCCACGTATTGCTCCTTCGCTCCGCCGATGCGGGGCGAAGGAATGGCGAGTGTTTCGGGCTGACGCAGGATGTAGGACATCTCGATGACGAGACGTCCGATGTCAGTCTTTAACACCATGAGCGCGCCAAGCACGGCGCCGCCGCCGATCTGCGAGTCATACGTCGTCTGCACACGGTCGGGAATCTGCCCCCTGTCGCCCTGCAGAATGCGCGTGTAGTCATCGACCTGGTCGGCCGACGTCAGCATGTCTGCCATGGCCCCGAGGTGTACGCCGAGATACGATCCGGCAGTGTCGAACCGCGCCAGCGGAATGCGCAGCGATGCGTTGAGTTCAACGGAAGAGGTGGAGAGCGACGATACGACGCTGGGACCGCTGATTGGATTTTCTACGACGTCGACGATGCCGCGGTTGCCGCCTATGGAGTTCTTGGTGAAGGCCGACAAGAAGCCCCCTTCCTCCTGACGGAGGCCGAGCGTGATGGCAAGCTCGGTGCCCCGACGCACGGGCATCACCAAACGACCGCCATAGAAGTACCGGCTCGGTGTGCCGTATGATGAAACGTCGGCACGCGACGAGGTGGTGACCACCGTGCCGATGACCGGGCCGAGGTAGGTTTGCGCCGAAACGACGAACGCCGCCGTCATGATGATCATGACGACGGCGCCGATTGAGATGATCTTGGAACTCATGCCCTAATCTACGGCTTCATCAGAGTTCGGGAACTTCGATGGTGATGGCCTGCTTGGATCCGTCCGCATCCTTGATGACGAACATCATTCCGTCACCGGCCTGCTTGGCAAAGATCACGCGCTTGAGCTGGGACGGAGACTTGATCTCCTGACCATCGGCCTTGAGGATGACCGTGCCCTGACGCAGGCCACGGCGGGCCATCTGTCCGAACCGGTCGACCTTGCTGACGAACACGCCCTGCTTGACGTTGAAGGTTGAGCGCTGCTCACTCGTCAGCGCCGCAGCCGTAAAGCCAAGCCCCTTGATCGTTACCGGATCAGAGTCATCGGCGGGCGCATTGCTCTCTTCGTCATTGGTCGACCGAGAGGCCACGTCCGCGCCGTCCGGTGCCTTGAGCTTCACCGACTTTGTGATCTCACGTCCATCGCGCCAAATCTTCAGGTTTACCTTGTCTCCGGCGCGGCGCAGAACGATCTCGTTCTGCAGATCACTGGAGGTCTTGACGCTCTTGCCATCCACGTCCAGGATCACGTCGCCCACTTCGATGCCCGCTGATTCGGCAGCACCGCCCTTGACGATTTTGTTGACGCTTACGCCGGCGACCTTTGAGAGTCCGACGGCCTTGGCCGTTGCCTCGTCAACACTGGTGATCTCAACACCGATGTATCCGCGCTCGATCTTTCCATCGTCGATCAGATCCAGCACCACACTGCGCACCATGTCGATCGGAATGGCAAAGCCATAGCCGGCATTCACTCCGGACTGCGAGGCAATGGCCGTGTTGATGCCGACCAGACTGCCGTTGATGTTGAAGAGTCCACCACCCGAGTTGCCGGGATTGATCGCAGCATCCGTCTGGATGAAGTTCTCAGCTGCATAACGGCTGCGCTGGTTGCCCATTTCGTTGGTTCCCACGATACCGATCGAGCGGCCCATTGCCGAGATGATACCCGTGGTGATGGTGGACTTGAGTCCGAGCGGACTTCCCACGGCCACAACCCATTCGCCAATGCGAATGTCAGAGCGTTGCGCCAGGTGGGCCGGTGAGAATCGTCCGTCGATCTTCAGCACGGCAAGGTCCGTCAGCGGGTCGCGCCCGACCAGCTTTGCCTTGTACTGCTTCTGGTCCGTTGTTGTGACCGTGATGCCCCCTTCCTTGGCATTCTCCACCACGTGGTTGTTGGTCACCACGTAGCCGTCGCCGGTGATGACGACGCCCGAGCCGCCGGCTTCCGACTCCGGAAGCTGTGGCATCTCTTCCTCGGAATTGGGTCCGCCCATGTCCGGACCAAAGAACCGGAAGAACTCCTCCGGCATGCCGCGCATGGACATGCCCTTGCGATCGGACTTGACCGTGATGGAGACGACCGTTGGCGTGACGGCAGCGGCAAGGTTCACGAACTGTTCATTGAGTGCCTTCACGGCCGCAGGCGCCATGGCAGGGGGCGATGCAGCCCCAAGCTCAATGTCGGCAGCAAACAGCTGCTCGATTGCATTGGTCGAAAAAGTGGTCATGAGGATGACGCCCGCCACGACGCCCACTCCAATGAGGGCAAGGGCGGTGCCGAGAGATCGACGTGACATATGATGCTCCTGTTGATTCATTCGGCCAGAACTGACGAAGGAAAAAGGTCTCTATTGCGGTCACATTCGAGTGACGGTGAACCGGACCGGCCTGCGGAATATCTCCTGCAGAAGCCCGGTGCGCCGCTCGGCGCTCCAAAGCTCCACGTCGGGCACGTCCGTTAGTACCTGCAGAACGATCTCGATGCCGTCAGGGCCGATGCGTGCCTCCAGCCCCCTGACAACGGACTGCTGCCGACGGTCCAGACCCTCGGCGATGCGCAGGATCGACGCCAGCACGGCAACAAGATTCTGGTCGGCACCACTAAGCGAGGCAAACACGGGGTGCTTACGCTTGGGATGACTCTTGCGGTGGTAACGGGCAATGGATGAGATGAGTACGGTCTCGTCGGTGGTAAAGCCGGGCATGACGCAGTTGCGGATGATGTACTCGCTATGCTTGTGATGCTGGTCTGCGGCAATGTGGTAGCCAACGTCATGCAAAAGCGCTGCCGCCTCCAAAAGCTCCCGCTCCTTGTCGCCCATGCCGTGCAGCGGAATGAGAGCATCAAAGAGCTGAACGCTCAGATGCTTGACGTGTTCGGAATGGTGCCGGTTGACGCGGTAGAGTTCACAGACGTTCAGGACGCTTTGGTACCGCAGACGAGACAGGTGGTGCGTCAGACTGATGTCGCGCGCCTGCTGCACCGTGTCAAATACGATCCCCTCCCGAAGCGCGTAGCCCGATAGCGTGAGCGAGGAAATGCCAAGCCCCTTAATGAGGTACTCGATCATCAGCGCTCCGGCCACGATCACGTCGGCACGCTTCGCATCAAGCCCCGGGATTGCCAGTCTTTGCTCGAGAGTCCGGGCCTTAAGCACAGTATCGATGGCCGAAAGAACCTCGTCGCGCCCAAGCGTCAACCCGTTCATGGTCTCGGGCATGCGACGTCCGGCAGAAGCAAGGATGACCGATGCAAGCGCCATGACGGTGCCAGAACACGCAATGGCCTCATCGAACCCATATGCTATGTGCGACTGAAAGGCCGGCTGCCATTCGCCGCGGATCCAGGCCCGACATTCATTGATCTGCTCGTTGGTCACCGTCGCATCGGGGAAGAACCTTTGCGTCAGTCGAATGTGTCCAAGCTTGGCCGAATGAATGAAGACGGGCTCGCCATCATGTCCGGTGATGGTCTCGGTGGAGCCCCCTCCAATGTCGAACGCGAACACTCGCTTATCGGCGATGCTAAGCGCATTGCGGACGCCGAGAAAGATGAGTCGACCTTCCTCGATGCCGGGGATCACGTCAATATGTACGCCGGTCTGCCTAAACACCCGGTCTACAAACACATCCTTGTTCAGGGCTTCGCGCACGGCACTTGTGGCAATGGCCCGCACGGTTGCATCGTGCTGACGTGCCTCATCGACAAGACGCACCATCGCGCGCAGACCGCGCTCCATGGCCTCATCCGACAGACGCTTCATATCGCCCGCAGACGATCCAAGTCTCACGGTGTCCTTCGAGCGTGCATGGATGCGAAGCATTCCTGCGTCGGTAAGGCTGGCCACGACCATGTGAAAGGAATTCGTGCCGACGTCAATGGCTGCGATCTTACCGGATGTTTCGATGTTGCTCATGGAGTATTGTTCTCCGTCAAAAATACCATCCCTATCTTCCCGACATGCTGCAGCGCCCATTTATCATTATCGGTACGATCATCGTGGTCGGGATCCTACTTGCCCCCTACCTTATCGGCTTTTGGCGTCGACTCACCGGACGCAGTCCCGAGGAGCGTTGATCATGGCTGCTACACAGCGCTTTGCCTTTCTTGATGCCGCACGTGGCATCGCCGTGCTGTGGATGATCCAGGTTCACGTTACCAATGTGATCCTCGACCCGCAGCTTCGTCAATCGATGTTCTTCAACATCCTCAACCTGTCCAACGGCTATGTGGCACCGACGTTCATATTCTGTGCCGGCGCCGGACTTTGGATCGCTCTGTCACGGCGCGGCACGAAGTACCTTGAGTTTGGACCTGAGCTCATGACATATCTGCGCCGTCTGAGCTTTGTGCTCTTCTGCGCATACCTGCTGCACGCACCGATCTACTCGCTCGGACAAATGCTTCATGCACCAGCCTCTACGTGGATGAAGTGGGCGCAACTGGACGTCTTGCATGTTATCGTCTACGCATCGCTGGCTGCCCTGGGTGTCTTCCTTGTACTGCGTGACCTTTCACGCGCTACCATCGCCTATGGCGTCATCGCTGCGATCATCTTCAGCATCTCGTGGATGGTGCCAAAGAGCGAGCTGAGTCAGTTCCCTCTGCTACCATGGAGCGGTTACCTCTTCACCGGTGCCGCCGTCACGGGATGGTTCATGCAAACGTCGGATCGAGACCGACTTGCCCGCCTGTTCATTGTCATGGGGCTTGTCGGGCCGGTGGTGCTTTTCCTGAATCTGCTCTATGGTCCCAGCATGCCATGGGATGGATTCTGGTGGCGATCACCGGAGGGCCTGCTGTTTCGTGTTTTCGCGACGCTTCTGCTGCTGGGAATTCTCTACCGCTGGGAGAGCAGCATTCCGACCACACGCGTCGGACGTTTCCTTGTCACCCTCGGCAACGAGTCGCTGTTCATGTACGTTGGGCATCTGCTGATCGTCTACGGCTCACTTGCGCCGTGGATGGACAACGTTCTTGGCACGCATGAGGTTGGTTATGGGCTGACGTTTCTGATCTGGGTTCTCGTCAGCGCCGTGTTCTCGGCGCTGATGCTTGCATGGCATGGGCTTAAGCGCGACAAACCCGATGTGGCAGCCAAGATCATCCGTCTGACGGTCATCGCCATCGTCATCTACTTCATCCACAAGCGCTGAACACCGCCTTAAACCGACAACGGCCAGCCCCTTTCGAGGCCGGCCGCAGCGGCGTTCTGTTCACGATCGGTGATCAGCGGGTAACCGTGACGGGGGTCGTCATTGTTCCGCGCTCACCAGAGATCGTCAGGTAGTAAAGACCGGAAGCAAGGTCGGCCGTGATGAGTCGGAACTCATACACACCGGCCTGCTGCGCCACGTTCGCAATGAACGTGCCTGCAACGGAGCCCGTTGCGTCGGTCAGCCGGATGGTCACCACGTCTGCGCTTGCCAGCTGGTAGCGGACAGTCGAGGCATCCATCGACGGGTTAGGGAATACGCTGCCGGTGATACCGGCACGTACTTGGTCGTCCTCGCGCACGGACGTTGGATTCTTGGCGCGATACTCGCGGTTGACCGGGTCGTACTCCGACCACGGAAGATCCCAGCGCTGCATGCCGAAGGCACCGCGGTGGGTAACCTTATCAAAGAATGCGTCGGCTGACTTTCCTTCGAACTTTGCTGATGCTTCAAGGGGGCTTCCCGTCTTGATCGCCGGATTGAAGTCGACATTTGTTGGGAACGGATTCTCAAGCATCGCTCCTGCCGGCGAACTCTTGTCAACAACATTACCATAAGCAGGCTTTGCAAGCCAGCTCGCATCGATGCCGGCCGGAGCAGTTCCGCCGGCAAGCGTCAGCACGGCGCCCTTGACGCCATACCACGAATTATTGCGGATCTCGATCGTATCTCCCGCCGCAGCGATCATTGTTGGCACCTGTGCAAACTCAAAGCCACGCGGCCAGCCAATGAAGACAGAGTTGTGAATGGCCTGACGAGAGTTGCGACGGATCTGTGCAGCTGCACCAAAGCGCGTGCTGTACTGATTGGCGCCCGATCCCGGCGTCCAGGCCGTATCCTGAATTGGACCGATGGCCGTGATGTTGCTGAACGTCGCCGAGGTAAATGGCTGGTTGTATGATGCCTGAGCATCGTTGTCCGACTCAAACGCCTGCGACGTCGACACGTCGGCCACTGTGCGATAGCGCTGAGACACACCGAACTGAACCTTGCCGGAGAAACCGTTATCTGTGTCGAAGTCATCATCGAGAATTCCTGTCGAGATCAGATACTTGGAGTTGACCGCTCCGCCAAACCACTCAAAGCCATCGTCGTTACCGTACGACACCTGCACGTACTCGATCGTAGTGCCACGGCCCACGCCACCCATGGTGAGTGAGTTCAGCTCCGAGTTCGGCTGCGTAGCGATGCCGGCAAACTCAATGCGCACATACTTGAGCACGCCACTGTTGTCGTCGTCATCCGTTCCGCCGTACCAGCCCTTGCCGCCGGCTGTCTGCGATGCAACGCCCCCTTCGAGAGCGGCCTGACCGGCCGGCTGATTGATCCGGGCCTTGCCGCAGATAAGAATGCCACCCCAGTCGCCACGGGCACGCTGACCCGGTACGGCGCGGGAGGTGAAGATGATCGGATCCTGAGCTGTTCCTTCGGCAAGGATCTTGCCGCCACGGTTGATCACGATCGCCGAGTTGTTGCCGACTTCATCACCGACAACAATGGTGCCCTTTTCAATCTCGAGTGTGGCACCGTCGTTGACGTATACGTATCCCTTCAGGCCGTAGATCTTGGTGTTGACCAAGCGCACGCGACCTGTGATCTCGCCTTCGAGGACGGAGTCGACCTTGATCGGCGCAGGTGCTACAACTTCGAACGGCTGATCGTTGACGTCGAACTTCGTCGTGTCACTCAGAAGCGTCATCTTCACATATCCGGTCTTGGTTTGATCTTCCGGACGGAAGACAATGCCGCCTGCAAAGACACCGCGACGTGTTGCACTGTCGAGCACATTCGCCAAACCGGCGATGACCTTCCACGGCCCGTCAACGCTCTTGCCAAACTCAAAACGCCAGCGGCTGCGGAACGTATTGGTGGTATCCCAACGAACGTCAACCGATTGGCCCACGCGGAACACCTTGTTGTTTCCGCCTGGTTCGATGAGGCGCACGGCTGGTTCCGGAACAACGGGGGCTTCAATGGCAAACGGCGCGTCCGATATGTCGAACACCGACGGGTCGCTCACCAGCGTCATGCGGATGTAGCCTGTTGTGGTGACGATGTTCGGCACCGTAAAGCCGTCCTTCAGCATACCGCGTGTTGCACCGGCGTCGGTCACGTTCTCGGCACCGGCGATCGGCTGCCATGGGCCCGTGGCCGACGTGGCAAACTCGAACTTGAAGGCGTTACCGCTAGCGCCCGATGTGTCCCAGGTGATGTTCAGCTTCTGACCCTGCTGGTACTTCTCGCCGGCAGCGGCACCGGGGGATACGAGGCGGACAAGGGGCTGAGCACGATACTCACGGTTGACTGGATCATATTCTGCCCAACCTTCATCCCAACGAGCCGCACCGCTGGCAAATGCACCGCGGTATGAAACTCGCTCGAAGTACGCGTCAGCGATCGGCACCAGTGGTGAACCATTGTCGAAGCTTCCCGTCGTGAGGTATGTTGCCACAGACAGGGGTCGAGGATCAAACGTGTTGTCGTTCGGCCATGCGTTGGCGATGAAGGCGTTGTTCGGGTTGCCCTTGTCGACCTCATTGTTGAAGCCGCTCTTGGAAAGCCACGTTGCATCCATACCTGCCGGAGGCGTGCCACTGGCCAGCGTCAGCGTAGCCCCCTTCACACCAAACCAGCTGTTGTTGCGCACCATCAGCGTATCTCCATTGGCAGCAACCATCGTCGGTGCCTGGGCGATCTCAAATCCGCGTGGCCATCCTACGAAGACCGTGTTGAAGATGCTAGCGCGGGCGTTGCGACGGATCTGAGCAGCTGCCCCATAGCGCGAACTATACTGGTTCAGGCCGCTTCCAACTGTCCAGGCTGTATCCTGTAAAGGTCCGATCACGGTGAAGTTCGAGAAGATCGGCACCGTGCGAGGGTTGTTGAAAGAGGACGTTGCATCGTTGTCGATCTCAAACGCCTGCGATGTCGATACGTCAGCCACGGTGCGGAAGCGCTTGACGATACCGAATTGCACCTTGCCGGAGAAGCCGTTATCACAGTCGAAGTCATCATCCAGCGTTCCGTAAGCAATAAGGTACTTGCCGTTGACCGAGCCGCCGAACCATTCGAAGGCATCGTCGTTGCCGTACGAACACTGCACGTACTCGATCGTGGTGCCACGACCTACCCCGCCGAGCGTAAGTGAGTTGAGCTCAGAGTTTGGTTGTGTGGCGATACCTGCGAATTCGATTCGCACATAGCGCAGGATGCCGCTTGTGTCGTCATCCTCTGTTCCACCATACCAGCCCTTGCCCCCTGCCGCTTGATCGGCCACGCCGCCTTCGAGAGCGGCCTGCCCTGCAGGCTGATTCACGCGAGCTTTGCCACAGATGAGGATGCCTCCCCAGTCACCGCGGGCGCGCTGACCCGGGGCGGCACGTGAGGTGAAGACGATAGGACGGTCCTTGGTTCCGTTAGCGATGATCCTACCGCCGCGGTTGATCACCAGCGCTGAGTTGGAACCGGGCTGATCGCCAACAATGATCGTTCCGGGTTCGACTGTTACGGTTGCACCGTTGTTCACATATACATAGCCGCTCAGACCGTAGATCTTCGTGGCCCGAAGCGTGATCGAACGAGTGATCTCGCCGGCAAGGATCGAATCAGGCTGAATGGTACGGGGCTCTTCGATCGTGAACGGGTTGTCGGTGATATCGAACACGTTCGGATCTGCGATCAGCTCCATGCGGATGTAGCCCGAGGTGGTAGGCACGTTCGGTACGCGCCAGCCACCGGAGGTTGGCACTGACTGTCCGCGCGTTGCACCCGAGTCGAGCACATTGGTCAAACCAGTCAAAGGCGTCCATGGTCCGGCCGGAGTCGTACCGAAAAGGAACCTCCACCGAGCACGAAATGTGCCTGCCGTATCCCAGCGCATCTCCTGCGTGGTTCCCGGACGGAATATCTCTC
Organism: Candidatus Kapaibacterium sp.; assembly: GCA_018882895.1. Taxonomy (GTDB): domain Bacteria; phylum Bacteroidota; class Ignavibacteria; order Kapaibacteriales; family Kapaibacteriaceae; genus UBA10438. The sequence goes on along the minus strand of VERF01000008.1, from coordinate 48,696 downwards.
CGCCATTGGGCATACGGATTACGCATGAAGAAGGATTCTGTGCCAGAACAGTCGAGCTTAGCACGACAAGCAGAGCAAACAGTGAGACTACGAGACGCATGGATTTCTCCGTGTGGTAATGATCGTTATTACAAGCGGTAACCAAGGCCAAGGCTCATGCCCATGCCTCGAATGTTGGATTGGATGAGCGCACCGTTCTGCTCCCACTTCAGAGGCTGATTCAGCAGATCGCGGATGCTCATCTTCAGTTCGAGCGCGTCACCGATCGGCTGGATGACCGAGAAGTCGATCACGTGACGAGGCAGTTCATACACGTGTGGGTTGCCCTGGAAGACGCCAACGAGGTTCACTTGGATGATGCGGCGACCATACGTGTTGTAGGCTAGCGTGACGGCGGTCTTCGTGTCAGGATTGAAATACGAAAGCGTCGTGTTGACCGTGTAGGGGCTCTGTCCCCACATCGAACGTGAATCGTTCACACCCGCCTGCTGCACGGTGATACGCGAGTCGATGAAGGCCGCGTTAATCGAGAACATGAAGTCGCGGAGTGCCTGTCCAAAGAAGCCCAGTGACTTACGCGCTTCGAGTTCGATGCCGACGTTGTTGGCCGGGCCACTGGCGTTGGCGTAGGAGCGAACAAGCTCGGACTGCTGTGGGAAGAGCGTCTCTTCGATCGCATTGTCGAATCGCTTGTAGAAGACACCAGCCGAAAGGACTTCGCCGGCGGCCGGGAAGTACTCAACGCGCAAGTCGTAGTTCAGGATCAGGGCGCGCACAAGGTTCGGATTGCCCGACACTGTTGCCTGCATGCCGAAGTCATAGAACTGGAAGGGGGCGAACTCACGCAAGGACGGGCGCGCCAAGGTCTGCGATGCCGACGTGCGAATGTTCAAGTTCTCGATCGGACGGAAGATCAGATTGAAGGCCGGAAGAATGTCCAGGAGGTCGCGGTTAACGTTGACGCGGTCATCCGTAACGGTGAAGGAGTTCAGGAGCTGCACATTCTTTTCAACGCGTGCACCGGTGATGAGGCGAATGTCGAGCCCCATGACCTGGAATGGCGCATCAAACATGACGTAGCCGGCACCAAGGCTCTCCATTGCGTCGTACTGATCCGAAAGCTTGGAGTCTTCCGAGTAGCTCAGACGCTGCTTTTCAACGCTGAAGTTGCTGTCGGCAAAGAACTTTCCAAGGTCAGGATACGCCTCCGCATCGGTGATGGTCATGTTGCCGGAGATGTCATTCTCAGCCCCTTGTACGATCGTGATCGAACGGGCATTGAATGTGCGCGAGCGGTTTTCAAAGAGACCGCCGAACTTGATCTTGATGTCGGTGGTGATCGGAAGAGACACGTTCACCGATCCGCTGACGGCATGATCGTCGAGGTCGGAGAAGAAGCGTCCGGCGCGCGAGCCGGCCCCTTGCGGCGACAAGTCGAAGGCAGCCGTGTACGGTTGCGTTGGATCGAACGCGTCACGAAGGAACTGCAAGCGCCTGAAGTCAGGCTCTGAACGCGTCGAGTTCGAATAGCCAAGCTTCCAGTCGATCAGTGCATTGTTGAACATGCCGATCGTGTGCTCTCCCGTCAGAGCTCCAGAGTAGAGTTGCTTTTCCACATACTGGAACGAGAACAGCCTCTGTGCCTGGGACTGTGCGAAGTTGGTACCGTTAAGTGCAATGTTCTCGAAATCGGCCGAGCGGTTGTAGGCATTCTTGAAGCTGATGCGACCGCCGCTTCCAACACGATAGGCCACGTTGAATAGGCCACCCCAGGAGACGGAGCGCGTCGACTGCACGCCGTCGAACTTGAAGAGGAAGTCCTGCGGGTTCGACAAGACACCCGCACGGGTGATGACGTTGTTCTGCCACGACGTGCCGTAGTTGCCCGATGCAACAAAGCCGATCTCCTGCTCATCATCGATGGCAACGATGTCCGTGTATGTCAGCGACAGACCGCCGTTTGTCATTGCGGTTGCTGCGGAGCTCGACCAGTTGCCGTTGTTGAACGTTCGACCGAATCCATCCATCCGGTTGATGGCTTCCTGGTTGCCTGAGCGCACGTCGCGCAGCAGTTGATTCATCTCGAGGCGGTTCTGTGGGAAGTTCGCAGGAAGGGCACGTCCGGGAGCACCCAAAGCAAAGTTGTCGCCCGCTACCGACTGACTCTGGAAGAAGGCATCGCCCTTGAAGGTGACGAAGTCATTGAATCCCTGCGATGCCGAAACCTTCAGCCCCTTGCCCGACGGAAAGTCGACCGTGTTGAGCTGCACCAGACCGCCGGCGAAATTGCCGGGAAGGTCCGGCGTGAAGGACTTGACGATGTTGGCGTTCTCAAGAAGTTCGGTCGGGAACATGTCAAAGGCAAAGGCCTTGCGATCCGGCTCGGTCGACGTCAGAGCCGCCCCATTGAGCGTCGTGTTGCTGTAGCGGTCGCTGACGCCGCGCACGTACACGTACTTGCCATCAAGCAACGTAACGCCAGATACTCGCTTCAGCGCCTGTCCGGCATCACTGTCAGGAAGCTTCGACATCTCCTCGCGGCCGATCCCGTCGCTCACCTGCGAAGCGTTCTTGCGTTCGATCAACAATGCAGCCGCATTGTCGTTGATCTTCTCGGCAGCAACCACAACTTCCTTGGCAGCGCGAGATGTCGCGTTCACCAAAACGGTCACCGTTGCGGTGGCTCCCGGTGCAACGGTAACGTTCTCGACGATACGTGGATCGTAGCCGACGTAGGTGACGCGAAGAGAGTAGGTGCCAGGTGCCACATTCTTGATCTTGAAAGAGCCCTTGGTGTCTGAGTAAGCCCCCTTCTTCGTGTCAACTACCGAAATGCTGGCCTGGCGAAGTGCCTCGCCGGTGGCGGCATCTGTAACTTTGCCTTCGATGATGCCGTTTTGCGCAACGGCCAGCGCCTGTGCAATTGCCAGCGCAACAAGAAAAACCACTGTTTTCATGGGATTGATCGACCTTATGATCGGGAACAGAACGAACGTCTTCGAAACTATCGGCAGCCTGTTAGGTGGGTGTTACGCCTGTATTACCTATCCGTTACATTGCCTTGCAGCCGCTGTCTTTGCGGTCTGCATGCTGCCGTGTTCCCCTGCCTCCGTGCATGCTCAAACCCAACGCGTGATGATCGCGCGGATCGATACGGACACCTCAGATGCGGGTCTGGCGCCGGACAAGCTCATGGCCGGGTTGGCACTCGCCTTTGAGTCAACCAAGCTCTATACTGTTGTTCCGCTCGAGGTCCGCGATTCTCTCGCACGCACCCTCGGAGACTCCGTCACCTACCAGCGCGTGGCAGATTCGCTCGGAGCCGAACTGATCGTCTTTGCTTCCGTTGCGCGCATCGCCAATCTGATTCGCTCGGAGTTGGTGATCGCAGGGGGCGATGGGTTCACGTTCACAACCAATGGACACGGCTACGGCGTCACCTACCTGCAGAGTGACACCACCGGAAAGATGATCTATGACCCGGCGATCCTGAGCTCGATGCAGCGGGCACTGTGCATTGCGTTACGAGATTCTTCACTGTACGCCACTGCCGATGAAGCTCTTCGCATCAGACCTGCCGCCCTTCTTTGCATCGGAGGCGTCGCGTTTGCGCAGCAGCCCCCTGACGTGATACCGTGGTCGACCTTTAAAGAGAAGGTGGTCGCGTCATTCGATCTTGTGCAGACAATGATCGCCGCACTGCGATTCCGAGACGACCTCATCGTGATCGACACCGATACGCGTGATTCGATCTATGCCAAGGCCGGACTCTATCTCGTCGAGAACTACAACCCCGTCAGCTCCGCCGAGCTGACCACGCTGCGGGCGTTCGATATCGATAGGATCATCACCGGACGCTATCAGCGAAAGGGAAATTCGGCAGAGCTTACCCTGTATCTGCAGACCATCGGACAGAAGGGGGCCGTCACGACTGATAAGAAGGCCACCAGTGCGATCGCCGACGACACGAAGCTGATGCTGCAGGATGGTGCCCGCGCGGGTTTGCGGGAGCTGCTCGGAACGATCAGCGAACCACCGGAACGAAAGCCGTGATGGAACCGCGCGAATTGGAGCGCACGACCACGAAATAGGTGCCGCTCGATAGCGATGAGATATCCAGTTGGAGCGTGGATGGCCCCCTCACAACGGGAATGCCCGAATGGGAAGCTACCACCTGACCAAGGGCATCGGTGACATCGACGTAGGCCACATCATTTTGCTCTGCCTCCGCATTGATGGTCAGCACTGCTCCGGTGATCGGGAGCGGCGGCGCGAGGCGAAACTTCGTCTTTTCGGCAAAGGTGATGAGGTTCCTTGGTCCACAGGCATCGACGATCACGTACCCGTCATTGTTCACCAGTTCGGTGAGCTCCTTGCTCACGGCTCGCATGTCAGTGATCGACAGCGGCGTTGAGTCGGGAATCGCCGAGCGCGAAGTGGCACGGATGATGCCAAGCGAACCCATCGAACCAAACAGCGGACCTCGGCGCACAGCCAGGAAGCGGATCGCTCCGGTCTCGATGCTGGCTGTTAGGTCGACATCCGGCGCGGTGCCTGAGATGATTGAATCGACAACTAGGTTGACGGCATGGTATCGCACCGTCCACTGTAGCGTATCTATGAGGGCATCGCTCACATTCGCATCGAGATGCACGGGAATGTCAAGACGCGTCGACGGGCCGACAACATACTCGTCCACCCGTAGCGGTACTCGATAGGTGATTGGTACACGGGGCTCGCGACCTTCGCCGACGAGGCTCGACGCAGCGGTGTCAGCACATGCCCCTTGAGATTCAACCACGAGACGCGTCGTGACGCGTCCGGCCGCCGTCGGTATGAACTCCACATCGGCGAAGATGCTCGCAGAAGGGGCGATGCGCTGTCCGACAAGGCCGCTGCGAAGGGTCCACACCGATGTCGCGGGCTCAAGGACTGCCCGAGTGATCGTAACGGTGTCAGCTCCCGGATTCTCGATGGTTACCGAACCAACGGCCCGAGAGCCGACGATGATAACACCCACATCGAGCGGATCCGGCTGCAGTCGAAGAGATTTCAGATCCGCGATGAATACGGAGACAGACGTCGAGTCAGCATCGCCGCAGACATCCTCTTTGAAGATGACATGTCCGAGCAGAGCCGTACCGGGAGCATAGTCTGATGGCCGGATTCGCACTTGCACGGAGTCGGTGCCAAGGGGCGGCACGTTCAGCATCATTGGCGTGATCGTGGCCTTGGCCAGCGTTGCACTCGCCGTGGCGCTGATACGCGTTGGTGCGCCTCCGATGTTGGAAACACGCACCCAAAAGACCTGATCGGGATCGCACGGTTGGACAGTGCTCACCACCGATGGGTCCGCCTGAATGTCGGCCGTCTGGTAGGCCCCCTTCAATGCGATGGCCGGATCGGCCCCCTCAACGTCCGTGTCAATGTCGATCGTGTCGGAGTAGACGCCCGTAGTTGGCGGATCAAACAGCACGGTGATGGCACGGGGCGTGCCCGGGTTGACCGTGAGTGGGAAGGATGGTCCGGTTACAAAGAACGGCGACGTAGCGCCGCGACGCCGTGCGCTCAGGACGGTGACCGGGAGCGACCCACGGGCCTCGATGGTAATCTTCTGTTCTTGCCTTGCGTTCGTGCAGAGGTACTCCCACTCGACGGGATTGGGTGTGAATCGCACGTCATTGCTCACAACGCTGAACCGGATCTCTGACGAGGCTGTGGTGGAGCATGACGTTGCGGCTACTACTTCTATAACTCCACGATACTCCGAAGGTGTCGCGGACGAATACGTGAAATCGACCACAATGCTGTCACTTCCGGCCAACGTAATTGGAAGCTGAGGAAGGATGAACTTCAGTTGCGCCGGCAGTGGAGTGATGCGGATGTCTCGCACCGACACACCCTGGCCCTGCACCAGTGTGATGACCGCGCGACCACGCAGGATCTCGTTCGGCGCGCCGGTATCGGCAATGATCGATGGTGTGATCCTGATCTCCGGAGCCTCGACCATCCCGGTGATGACGACCGGGATAAGAGTGTCGCAAGGGGCTATGCGGACCATGACCGTGTCCGTGAACCGCCCCTCACGTGTGGCGTTAACAGTGACGGTTAGCTGGCGGACCTGTCCGGGCGACACGGCGACCGTACCTGATGGCTCCAGTTCGACGAGTGAAGACCCCTTGGTGGCCGACACCGATCCGGCAACCAGACCAATGTTCGTTACGTTGATTGTGCGCGATATGATTGCCCCACCGCATATCGAACCGAGGTCGATGGTACGCTTGTCAACGGTCAACCGCGGTCGGTCGGAGTTACCTTGGAGATTGACGATCCACGGTGTCTTTACCCCACGCTTGCGCGTCAGGTCGTTATTGACGATTTCAAGTGTTGCAGCGTCGCGTCCTCGATCCGGCACGTAGGCGATCAGGAGCGTGTCCTTTTGGCCAACGGTCATCTTCCACGGTGCGCCGGCTCGACCACTGACGAAGCCGATAAGGGTAAACGCATTGGTCTGCACGGTACTGATGCGCAGCGTAGAAATCTCCAGCGTTTCGTTACCCGTGTTCGAGATCGGAATACGAAGCGTGTCGCGCTGTTTACACGAAGCATTTGCCAAGACACCTGCCGGACAGGTGATGATTGGCGAAACCCCATAGATGCGCACCGTGATGAACGTGTCGCGCATACATGGAGCAAGCTTCACGCGAAACCGCGTCTGGGTCCACCCCGTATCTCGCGGAATTGCATTTATGTAAGTGAGCGTCACGTCGGTGCGAACGATCTCAGGATACCTTGCGGCCGTCATCGTCACCGTGCTATCGCCCCATGCATAGGTGATCGACACGATCGACTCAAGCATCGTTGCCGAGGTGGACCGCCACAGAAGCGTCTTGGCAAGGGGCTGCCCCACCGGCGCCGTGTACGTCACCAACGTGTCGAACGGAGCAGCCGTTGGCGTGAATGGTTGTCCCTCAAGCGTGACGTATAATGTCGTGTCCGGCTGTTGAAACGTGATCGCCAGCACAGCCGTGTGCGTTGTCCGCGTGGTGGGTTTGTAGCGCACGACGATGTTGCGGAACTCGCAGGTGCCAATGGTCGCACTCAACGGGGCGTTGGCGATGCTGAACATCGCTGCATCGGTTCCGATGATGGATGCCGACCATGGAGACGCAAACCAGTTGACGTTCTGAACACGCACGGTGTCAATGCCCGCGGAGTCTGAACAGACCAGACGGAACTGCAACGCCGAGTCACTTTGCGTCCGCAGTGCCGGGGCTGTTCGGAAGATGCCGTCACCAACCACCCAGCCATTGTTATCGTCGATAAAGAACACGTCATCCAAGTCGGCTCCGTTCAAGCCACAAGAGCGTTTCGTCCAAGCCTGACCGGAGTTCGATGTGTAGTAGACGGCCTCATTGGTGCCGGCTGCCCAACCGCGTTGCGCATCGTGCAGGAACGTTCCATACATGCTTTCGCCGGTGACGAAATCCCGCCACGTCGTGCCGCGATTGGTGCTGAAGCGCATACCAAGCGTGGTCGGTGCCGCACTTCCACAACGTTCTCGATCATTGGGAATGAGCACCGATTGACCAACCATCGCGAGTTCTTCGTGCCAGGGGGCGTTGGTGCCGGTGTTGGCAAAGAACTGCCAGGTTACGCCATCATCGCCGGATCGCCACAAGGTGCCACTGCCAACGGCGAAGACCTCGCCGGGGGCCATGTCGGGTGCCCAGTAAGGGTCGCTCATCACCGATCGGCCAACGCTTGTTTCGGTCACCGAAGTGAATGTAGTTCCTCCGTCAACCGTGCGCAGGAAGGTACACGATCCGCAGCCCCCTCCCACAAACCAACCTTCATTCGCATTCTTGAACCACCCGCCCCATATCGTCGGAGAGCCGGCCGGCTTTATCGACGTCCACGTGCGACCGCCGTCGATGGATTTGTACATGCCGCACGGACCGGAGGCATAGCCAACATTCGCGTCCAGAAACTGGATGTACTCCAAGTGACAGCTAGTACCACCGGAGACGCTGCTCCCCTGCCAGGTGTTGCCACCATCGGTGGTGCGCACCACATAGCCCCTAAACTGATCGCACGCCCAGCCAAGATTCGGGTTCGACGGCAGGAAGAAGATGTCGAGATAGTAGCCCCCATCATACGGTGCCGGAAGTATGACTTCCTTCCAGCGCTGGGCAGTCTGTGCGCCAAGCGAACAGAACCCAACGAGAGCGACAACGATGGTTGCGACGAACTTCATGGTTTATCGGTCGGAACATAACCAAAAGGCACGGTTCCGCCGATGAATAACAATGCTTCGTCGGGAAGGTTCCCGTCAGGGTGACCCTATCGCTGGAAGGTATCTTCGCGGGCGGGGCTGGTAGAGACCCACGAGATGCGGGCGCCGAGCATCTGCTCTACGGCCTCTACGTATCTCTGGGCGGCAGGAGGAAGTTCGGCAAAGGAGCGTACGCCTTCGAGCGAGGACTTCCAGCCGGCGAACGTTTCGTAGGTGCACGTGACGCGGGAAAGCGTCGCTACATCGGCCGGGAATGACTTTACAGGGCGTGAGTCGACCTCATAGCCGGTACAAACCTTGATCTCGTCGAATACGCCCAGCACATCGAGTTTGGTAAGGGCGATCTCGGAGATACCGTTGACCATGATCGAGTATCGTAGGGCCGGTACGTCCAGCCAACCGCAGCGTCGGCTGCGGCCCGTGGTGGCGCCGAACTCATGTCCTTCCGAGCGCAGCAGCTCACCGGTCTCGTCGTTCAGTTCAGTTGGGAAAGGCCCATTGCCGACGCGAGTGCTGTATGCCTTCACCACACCCATGATGGACGTGATGCTGGTGGGAGGAATGCCCAGCCCCGTGCAGGCGCCGCCAGATGTCGGGTTGGAACTCGTCACAAACGGATACGTACCGTGGTCCAGGTCCAAGAGCGCCCCCTGAGCACCCTCGGCAAGAACACGTCTGCCGGAAGCTATGGCCGAGTTTAGTAGGACGGTGGTGTCGGTGATGTACGGATCGATCTGCGTATCAAACGTCACATACTCATCGATCATTGCCTCCACGTCGAGGGGCTCAGCACCATAGAGCGACTGAAGGATGCGGTTCTTTTCGTCCAGGTTTACTCTGATCTTTTCCCGCAGTACATCCCTGTCGAGCAGGTCCACGATGCGAATGCCGGTTCGGAGCGCTTTGTCGTAATAGGCCGGACCGATGCCACGTCCGGTGGTCCCGATCTGCCCTGCCCCCTTTTCACGTGCCGCATCCATCATCTTGTGGTACGGCATGATCAGGTGCGCCTTGTGCGAAATGTGCAGGCGACCGGCCACCGAGATGCCCATGCTTTCAAGCATGCGGATCTCGTCCATCAGTGCCACAGGGTCGATCACAACGCCGTTACCGATCACGCATGTGGTGTCGGGATGCAGAATGCCGGAAGGGATCAGATGCAGGACGAACTTCCTGCCATCAAACACGATGGTGTGTCCGGCATTGGCACCGCCCTGGTAGCGCGCAACAACGTCGGCCTGCTTCGACAACAGGTCAACGATCTTGCCTTTGCCCTCATCGCCCCATTGAGCTCCAACGATGATGGAGACGCTCATTCAGGAGACCGATCAGGCTTCGGTATGGACAACCGAGCCGACGCTCTTGTGCTTGACGCGCTCGGTGTACCAGATCAGGAAGGACGATGCGACATAGATCGACGAGTAGGTACCGACGACGATACCGACGAACATCGTGAAGGCGAAGCCTTCGAGCACATCTCCGCCAAGGAACACCATCACAAGCAGAGCGCCAAGCACCGAGACACCCGTGATGAGCGTGCGGCTGAGCGTCTCATTCAGTGAGAGGTTCACCAGTTCGGCAAGGGGCATTCCACGATGCCGCTCACGGTTCTCACGGATCCGGTCAAACACCACCACCTTGTCGTTGATGGAGTAGCCAAGGATCGTCAGATAGGCGGCCAGCGAGTTGATCGAGAGTTCTAGGTTCAGAATGCCAAGCTTGTTGACCAGCACAGAGATCACGAATGCGACCGTGACGTCATGCGCAAGAGCAATGACGGCCGAAAGACCATAGACGAACTCGAAGCGGAAGGCCACGTAGAGAAGGATGATGATCGTGGCGATGATGAGCGAGATGGCTGCATCGGCTGCAAGTTCGGCCGACACCTTGGCGCCTACGTTGTCGGCTCCGAGAAGGATGACGGCCTTCTCACCGTTCTTCGAGAAGGCGGTATTGAGCTTCGTCACGAGGTCGGCCGACACCTTCGATGCCTCGTCCTGAACATCATTGATACGGATAAGGAAGTCTCCGTCCTTGCCGAATGACTTGATCTCGGCGCTACTGTAGCCGGCCTTGGCAAGAGCGCCGCGGACCTGTTCGGCAGACGTTGCGGTATTGGCAAACGAAACCGTCGTCTGCGTACCCCCCGTGAAGTCGATACCCGGCTCGATCAGACGAGGGATGCCCAGGCCCGGAATCTCCGGTGCGAGCACCACAAGCATGCCGATGACGCTGGCAAGGATCGACAACCGCAGGAAGAAGTTGCGGTTGGTGACAAAGTCAATGTTGGTCTTCTTGATCAGATCCATTTTAGGCCGTCCTCTTCTGTCCAATGTTGAGGGTCGTCGCGCCGCTGGCGATCAGCAGCTGGAAGATGGCACGCGTCACCACAACGGCGGTGAACAGCGTGATGATGGCACCCACGAGAAGGGTGATGGCAAATCCCTTGATCGGTCCGGATCCCCAGATGATCAACGGAACGGCGCCCGCGATATTCGTCAGGTTCGAGTCAAGAATGGCGCTCCAAGCGCGAGCAAAGCCCTGATCGACGGCCGTCTTGAGCGACTTGCCGGCATAGATTTCCTCACGCATACGCTCGAAGATGAGGATGTTGGCGTCCACGGCCATGGCTGTCGAAAGGATCAGACCGGCAATGCCCGGGAGCGTGAGCGTACCGCCGAAGGCTGCCAGACCGGCAACCGTCAGAAGGATGTTCATCAGGAGGGCGACATCGGCAATGGCGCCGCCGACGGCGTAGTAGGCCATCATGAACAGGATGATGAGGGCAAACGAGATGCCCGTACTGGTCAGACCACGGCGGATCGAATCTTCACCGAGGGACGGGCCGACAACGCGTTCTTCGATGATCTGGACAGGGGCCTTGAGGGCGCCGGCCTTCAGAACCACGGCAAGACGCATGGCATCTTCGGTGCGGAACGAACCGGAGATCTGAGACGAGCCGTTCGGGATCTTACCCTGAACGGTCGGGGCCGACCACACGCGATCGTCCATCACAACGGCGATGCGGTTTCCGATGTTGGCACCCGTGATGCGCGCCCACTGATCAGAACCCTCGGTGTTCATGTTCATCATCACAACCGGCTGGTTGGAGTTATCGAAGCTCGGATAGGCGTCCTCGATCACATCGCCCATCAGATCAGCCTCGCGGGCAACGCCGTAGACGTCGTAGTAGTCGGGCTGAACGCCCGGCTTGGTGGCATTGCCATTGGCCGACACCAGCACGTCAAGCTCGGCAGGAATGGCAGCGCGAACCTGCGGGATGGCAAGGATCTTGAGGAATTCCTGCAGGCTTTGTGCCGGAATGCGGAACTGGTACAGCCCCTTTTCAGGAAGCTGATCTGGTGTGACGCCGTTGATCTTCAGACCCACGAGGTCGAACTGCTGCGGCTGGGACTGCTCATTCGCAGCCACGCTTCCGAAGAGCATGTAGCTGAACGGGAAGTCTGCCTTGATGCGGCGACCCTTCTCGTCGTCGCTCAGCCCCTTATAGGGATCCTTTGCGTTCTTGCCGGTATCTGCAGCGGCTGTCTTGGCCGTATCGGCCTTCTTCGTCGTATCGGCTGCGGCCGTCGTGGCCGTGTCAGTGGCAGGCTTGGCGGTGTCGACCACCGGTGCCACGCCCGACTTATATGCCTTGTATGCGCCATCGATGGCGTAGAAGGCACGCACCAGGCTGCGATCCATCAACACCCGCTTGAACTCCAGGCGGGCTGTCTGCTGGAGAAGTTCGCGCATCTGGACGGTGTCCTTTTCGTCAGGAAGCTCGATAACAAGTCGGCGCGATCCCTGCTTCTGGATGCTGACTTCCGACACGCCATACTTGTTGATACGCTGCGAAAGCACTTCCATGGCCTGATCGACCGATCCCGACGCGTCACGGCGGAGCTTTTCCTCAACAGCCTGCTCAGTCAGCTCGGCTGCCGGGAAGTAGTTGATCAGCTGCTTGCCGCGAGCACGGAACTTCTCAAGGAAGACCGTCAGAACGTCCACATCGGAGTTGGCAGTTGCCTTACGCGTCTCCTCGATGATCGCCCGGAAGTCGTCATCAATCGATTCAGCGTCGGCTGACGATTCGATGAGCTTCAGAACGTCAACCTCGAGCGTCAGATACGCGCCCCCACGCAAGTCCAGGCCCAGCTTCATGCGGCCGGCACGGGCACTTTCGTATGCCTCCTTGTTGTCTACGTCCCAGCGTACCAGCGCCTCACGCCCGGTGCGGGAGGTGTCTGCCTCCAGCTCGGCGCGCTCCGACGAGAGTAGCGAGTAGTTGATCGTAGGCCACAACAGCAAGCCTGCTGCCGCCAGCGGCAGTACGATGAGCAACCATTTGCCCAGATTTTTCGAACTCAAGAGTCCTCCACGTCAAACTATCGGCAATGCCTTTCCACACCGCTTGGGCGGTAGGAAGAACGGCGAATATACGTAATGGTAGATTTGTAGCGCCTATGGACAGAAGACAGAACGAAACCCCGCAGATCGCTTGGGCCAAGTACCCGATCCCCAGAATCCGCCACCACGCCAATCCGCAGGTCTATATGCCGGCCAGCCAGCAGCATGTGATCGCCCCTTGGTACCCGCCAACGCGGGAGAATGCCGAATGGGGCTCGTGGTTCGGCAATGGACGTCCGGCCGACGTGCTGGACCTCGGGTGTGGCCGAGGCGCCTTCTTGCTGCGCCACGCACTGAGTCATCCCGAGCTGAACATTCTCGGCATCGAGGTTCGGCAGGTGCTGCCCGACTACATCAACGAGATCGCCCACGGTGAGGGCATTGCCAACGCCCACGCCGAGTGGTACTCGCTTGCCAACGGTCTGGACTGGATTGCGCCGAAGTCCATCCAATACGCGGTGTACTTCTTTCCCGACCCGTGGCCAAAGAAGCGGCATCACAAGCGCCGGGCCTTCACCACGGAGTTCCTGGCCATGCTGCATCGCGTGATCATGCCGGGCGGACGTCTTTGGCTGGCCACCGACCGGCCCGACGTGGATGCGCACCAGCGGGAGGTCATCGCCGAGTCAGCCCACTTCACATTGGGTCCGGACGAGTCCGACCAGACGTGGCCGTTCCCATTCTGCACCGATCAGCAGTTGTTCTGCGACTCGCGATCGATCCCCTACGTGAGGTATTCTGCGCTGAGGAATCCGGACTGATGCTCGACCCGAGTATCATCCTGATGGGCTACCAGAAGGGGTTCTTTCCGATGGGCGACGAGGCCGACGGCGAGGTTTACTGGCATCGACCCGAGTTGCGGGCTGTCATTCCGCTGGAGGCCACCCGAGTGTCGACTTCGGTGAGAAAGGAGATGGCCAGGGGGCTGGTTCGGACGACGATCAACGAGGCCTTTTCTACGGTTATATTACGGTGTTCTCAGCGCGATCAGACGTGGATAACGCCGGAGATCATCGAGGCATACGAAGAACTTCACGCAATGGGATATGCTCACAGCGTGGAGACGTGGTTAAACGACGAACTCGTCGGCGGACTCTACGGCGTTGCAATTCATGCAGCTTTCTTCGGTGAATCCATGTTCTCGCTCCGATCCAACGCCTCGAAGATCGCCTTCGCAGCGCTCGTGGATCATCTTCGTTACCGTCACTTCGTCCTGCTGGACACGCAATACATCAATGATTTTACGGCCTCGCTCGGGGCGATCGAAATTCCCGATGCCGAATACATCGATAAGCTCAACACGGCGCTATCGATGGAACACGTCGCGTTTCTTTAGCATTGCCCTTGCAGCTGGAACGTTGATGCTGAGCGCCTGCACCTACACGCGCTATGCACGCAATGCCGAGCCCCCTGCCCCACCACCGCCGCCGCCGCCATGCGTGGCCGTGGCTCCGCCGTTGCGGAGGATCGATACGGCGCGGCCACAGACTGAAGGAACGTTGTACTGGTCCATGAGTCGGGTTCAGGGGGCAAGCACTCCCGCCGAGGAGTTTGGACTTACACCGCTGACCGCTGTGACGGCCCTTCTGATCGAGGGTGCCACGGCGCGAGATGCAAAGCCCCTTGTGGTGCGTCGAAGCCAGGTGACTCGTATCGAACGCTCGGTCGATGCTGCAGCTGAGGGTGGCGCTGAGCGCCAACGTGTTGTTATTACCTCGTTTCCGGAAGGGCGCATCATGGGTGACGCGGCCGTGAGCCGCGCTAGCGTACTGGGCGAGAGCATCGAGATCGAGCCTCAGCCGATGATCGACGAACCGGTGGCCTGGGACGGCCATCCGGCGGTAACGCCGGACGGACGCTGGATTGTATTCGCCTCGGATCGGGAGACATCGATCGGTGGGGCTGACCTATGGTATGCGCCTCTGCGGCAAGGAGTGGTCGGACCGGCCCGCCCCCTGCATGCGGCAAACACCCCGTGCGATGAACTGACGCCGTCGATCACTGCCTCCGGCACGCTGCTGCTGAGCAGCGCCGGACACAGCTCACACGGAGGTTACGACATTCACGAGGCGCGGCTACTTGAGGAGGCCGATTCACTGAGAGTCGACGGCCTCAGGAACGTTGGCACGCCGATCAACTCCGCAGCCGACGAGATCTATCCCGTAATGCTCGAGGATTCGACGTTCTACGTAGCATCGACGCGGTCCGACGGACGTGAGGCATCGCGGCGTGACTTCGACGTGCTGGTGCTTCACAGGCGCCGCACGGGTCAATCCGACGCCCCCATGGCCGACGTGCCGACGGCTACCGTGTCGGGCACGGTCATCAACAGCTCGACGAATCTGCCGGTGGCCGACGCCGAGGTCATCGCCCGACTGCCACAGTCGACCGAGGTCATTGCCAGTACGCGCACCGATACGGCGGGCAACTACCGCCTGCGCGTACCGGTCGAACGACCGGTCGAGATCACCGCCCAGAACGCCGAACTCTTCTTCGACACGTTTGTCACCACGATCCCTGCCAGTGAGCAGGGTCGCATCGTGCAGCCAGAGAAGCCCCTTGGCCTTTCGTCAACCTACACGCTGCGCGTCAACTTTCCGACGTCGGTGTTCGACGACCCATATCCGTTCACACTCGATTCCAACGGCATGGAGCTCGATCGGTCGTGGAAGCGCGACGTTGCCGATCTGGTGCGCAATGTGAAGTCCGGCACGGGACGGATCAAGAAGCTTGTCCTTACCGGTCACACGGACGACGTCGATACCGATGAGAGCAACCTCGAACTCGGAAAGAAACGCGTCCAATTCATCATTGACAGACTCGTCGAAGGGGGCTTGCAGGCCGACATTCTCGAGGGCCGTACTGCAGGAGAAAAGCAGCTTCTGACGCGTCGGCCCGACGAACCCGTCGAATCATGGCGCCGACGCTGTCGTCGCGTCGAACTCGTAAAGGTCCAATAAACCCCGTGCGCATTCCTTCCTCCATCACTCCGGATCGAGCTGCCCGCGTCGCGGGCATCGGCCTGGTAGCGCTCACGCTGTTGATCGTCGGCATCATCGCCTACTCGCTCAGCAGCGGTTTGCCAACGCTTGAACAGCTCGAAAACCCGCCACAGGAATTGGCGACGCAGGTCTACAGTGCCGACGGTGTGATGCTCGACCTGTATGCGACCACGAGACGCACAAACCTTGCCTTCGACTCGATTCCGCAGGCCTTTGTGCATGCCCTGATCGCCACGGAGGACCGCGCATTCTATGATCACTGGGGTGTGCACCTGACGCGGATCTTCAAGGCCGCCGTCAAGAACGTCTTCGCTCTGCGGGCCAAGGAAGGAGCGTCGACCATCACTCAGCAGCTGGCACGCAACCTGTACTTCACGCAGGAGCAGACCGTCTATCGAAAGATCCGCGAGGCATGGACGGCTCTGCAGATTGAACGGGCCTACACCAAGAACGAGATCCTTGAGATGTATGCCAACACCGTGTACTACGGACGCGGTGCATACGGACTGCGCGTGGCGGCACACTCGTACTTCAACAAAGAACCAATGAAGCTGACCACGGCTGAGTGTGCCTACCTCGTCGGCCTTTTCAAAGCACCGGAGAAGTACGGCTCTGACGATTCGCTCGGCGTCGAGCGCCGCAACCTCATTCTTGGGATGATGCTCGAGCAAGGCTATCTGACCGATGCTCGCTGGGCCGAGGCAACCTCTGAAGCACTCCGTAAGCCGGCCATCGCCACCGTGTTCCGGGGAATCGCGCCGCACTTCGTTGAAATGGTACGTCAGGATCTGACGCGCAACGAAGAGCTTCAGCGCGCACTGGAAGGTCACGACGTCTATCGTGACGGGCTGGTGATCCACACGACGCTGGACTCACGGGCGCAGCGTGCAGCCAACGATGCGGTGGCCGAACATATGGCCGAGTACCAGCGCGTGTTCGATGCATCATGGTCCTGGCGCGGAAGAGGTCCGCTGCTTGGTCAGCTGATCGACCATGCCATCCGACGTCACGCCTCATACATTGGCGCACGAAGCGATGTCCGTCCCGCCGTGGCCAAGCGTCTGCGTGCCGACCGACGATTTGTCGACAGCGTCAAGCGCATTATCACCACGATCCAGACCGGCCTGGTGGTCATCGAGCCGCGCTCCGGCAAGATCGTCGCCATGGTGGGCGCCTCTCCCCAGAGTATGCGCCTGAACTCGGCAAGTCGCTACTCACTGAACCATGTGACACAGATCCGTCGTCAGCCCGGCTCGTCATTCAAGGCGTTCGTATACGCCAGTGCTCTTGAGCAGCAGCCGGAGCTTACCCCGGAATCTCTCATTGAGAGCGGCCCTTTCAGTTGGACGCTCGAGGACGGAACGGTGTGGGCTCCTAATGGATCACGCAAAGGCGGCGGTCCGATTCCGCTGCGCACAGCATTGAAATTCTCTACCAACACGGTTGCTGCACGCCTTGTCACGATGCCGGGTTACACCACCCCGTCGAACGTCATCGAGCTGTGTCGCAAGATGGGCATCACCTCTGCCATGCAGGCAGTTCCGTCGATCGCCCTGGGCTCGGTGGAGGTTTCGCCCCTTGAGATCACGTCGGCATACGGCACGTTCGTCAACCAAGGCATGCATCTGCAGCCCACCTACATCACGCGCATCGAAGACCGGATGGGCAACGTGCTATACGAGGCCAAGCCTTCACGCCGCGTCGTCAACGAAGCATGTTCGCCCGAAGTAGCGGGCGCTATGATCTCAATGATGCGCGGCGTTGTTGACGGTGGCACGGCATCAAGTATTCGACGCTTCTATGCGGGCGAGGCGGCAGGCAAGACGGGCACTACCAATGACTTTGCCGATGCGTGGTTCGTTGGAATGACGCCGGAGCTTGTCTGCGGAGTGTGGGTTGGATTCGACGATCAGCGTGTCCGCTTCACCGGCGACTATGGTCAGGGCGGCCGCGCCGCGGCGCCGGCATGGGGACGGTTGATGCAGAAGGTCTATGCCGACCCGACGTGTCCGTGGCATCGACGTTCCTTTGCCATGGAAAGGGACTCGACCGATCAGGTCACCGACGTCGACATCATGAATCCGGCACGTGAAGAAACATCTGATACACCAACCGATTCGGCAGGTCCACGATGACAGAACGCTCCTGGCTCTTTACCGATGGGAGCAGCATCCCTGTTGGCACGATGTACTGCATCGGAAGAAACTACGCGGCACACGCAATAGAGATGGGAGCGCCGGTGGTGGATGATCCGATCGTGTTCATCAAGCCCCCTTCGGCCTACCTTCCTCACACGTCGGATATCGTTCTGCCGGCGTTCTCGCAGGATGTTCATCACGAGGTCGAACTGGTCGTGGTGATCGGTTCTGACGTTGATGCATGCGATGTCTCTTCAGCGTGGAATGCCGTTGCCGGCGTTGGCGTGGGGTTGGACCTTACAGCCCGCGACATTCAATCGGTTGCCAAGTCCAAGGGTCACCCGTGGTCCCTGGCCAAGAGCTGGAAAGGCTCGGCACCGGTAAGCCCCATAATCCCGACGTCCGATTGCGGACGCGGACCGTGGCAGCTAGGCCTGCACGTCAACGACGAACTACGTCAGCACGGCTCGACGGCCGACATGGAGCGCTCGGTCGACCAGCTGATCTCGTTCGTTTCGGGGATCTTCTCTTTGCGAAGGGGCGACTGTATCTTCACCGGCACACCCCAGGGTGTGGGACCGCTCCACTCGGGCGACGTCGTTCGCGCTACTCTTGATGGTTCATCACTGCTTGCAATGACATGTCGCTGAAAACCTATCTACATCGCCCCCTGCTGCTGGCCTGCTTCATCGCACTGGTAGCCACCGGATGCGGCACGATCACTCGCACAGAGCGTGATGTGTACACCACCACGACGATCGACACGATGGTGACGCAGCGCGTGACCAATCCGCCTGGAGAGCGCGACAACGGGATCATCGCCCCGAGCTCACGCGTAGAGAATCGGGTACGCACCATCGGGTATGCCGACAGCATAAAGGTTCGGGAGTATCCCAACTTCATTCGCTGGAGTCTCTTCGAAGGGGTCAGCCTACTGGGCTCTGCGGCAGCGGGTTCAGAAAGTACACGGACGGGTCTTTTTGGGTTGTATCGCGACGTCAACGAGTTGCTCTTCGGAGAGGACTCCGAGGACACGTCACAGATCTTCGACGGTTATATGTTCCGCATGGGGCTGATGGAGTGGAAGCTCGACTGGTTCGATCATGCACCGGACTGGACATGGGGCATCACCGGCCTTGAGATCATCCGTCCGGATGCCGACCGACGTCTTGTCGGCGCAGGTGCCCTGACGCTTACAAAGCGATTCTACTTGAGCAGCAAGATCCCGTACATCTCGATCCGACCTTCAGTGTCGCTGTCACTGCTGCCCTCACAATACGTCAACACGTCCGTCTCGGCCGATGTGGGCAGCATCGGCGGCGTGAACCTGCGCGCCTACGTCGGTTATGCCTTCGGATCATCCATTCTCGACTCACCATCCGAAACGATCACCGTGCCGTATGCCGGACTTGGTGTATCGGTGATGGACTTCCTCAATCGCGAAGAAGAGCTTGACACCGAATGGAAGTATCACGAGCATTCTGCCTGGGAGATCGGCGCTGCCGAGATCGTTTTTGTGGGAAGCCAGGCCGACCGCTCGATCTTCGCCCCACGCAAGTCCGGTGCCGATGCGCTGCTGATGAAGGGGCTCACAGCTCGCTTCGGCATTGCCGACATTGCTCTGCCGATCTTCGATTATAGACTCTCGCTCGGTACGGCACTTGCCAACATCGTTTTCCTTGGTTCGACGGAGTTTGGCATCGGCGTTCTGCCTCTGCGGCTCACCTATCACTGGACGCCATTGAGTCAGAGCTTCCGCGTTGAACCGTTTGCGGAGGTCAACTTCGCCCCCTCATCGTTCTTCCATGCCGGGGTGAGGATGGCCTTCCCGATCGCTGATCAGATGGCCGTGCACGTTACCGCAGGATGGGCCAACGGAAACACTGGTTCGCGAGTGCCGGGGTTGGAGGAGTTCGGATTCTCGATCGATCAGCGACGTCTGGTCGATCCGCATTTCGGGGCTATCTACTTAGGCGTAGGTGCGTCGTTGTTCGATCACCTGTTCTCGCGTAAAGAGCTCCGCTATGGGAAGGGCTATCCGCATGAGTAGTCGAAGATCCCCGGCACAGCTGGGCCGGTTACTGATGTTGGTGCTTGCCGCCGTCGGAGGCACCCTGCTGACGTCGTGCTCATGGTCGCACTTCACCATGCAAGATCCCTTTGCCTATCCGATCCGTACCGTTGTGCTTACGCGGCCCAACACCGTCAAGAGAACGTTCGAGAATGGCTTCGATATCAAAGGTCCTGCCCGCATTGGCATGCGAGCCGAACGCGTAACGCACGGCGTGTTCTCCACCGAGATCATTCGTCGGTCGGCAAGCCCCCTGACCATTCAGACGCGGACCACTCCGTATGACGATTCAGTGATGAGTGACCGCGGTATCGTCATCACCATCGCCGGTGACAGCACGGTGGTCGAATACGACGGACGTCGCGACGTGGTCTCAACGAACGCCCCGATAGGCAAGCCCTTTGTGCTGGAGATCAAGAACCTCGGACACGTCATGACCCTGCGCGTGCATCATACCGAATGCGGCACATTCTTCACTCGACGTCACTGCACTGAATGGTTGATCGTGTCTGTTCCGGATGCATCGAACATTTTTGTGGGTGATCCCTGGTTCGCAACCGTCATCTGACCTCATTTCACGGAATACATGACAAAGACGATCAACATCGTTGGAGGCGGCCTCGTCGGCTCACTCCTGGCAACACTCCTTGCACGCCGCGGTATGCGCGTTCGGCTTATCGAGAGACGTCCTGACCCGCGTTCGGCTTCAGCCTATGCCGGACGTTCCATCAACTTGGCCATGTCGGATCGCGGCCTGCGGGCGCTGTCGCTTGCCGGACTCGATGATGACATCCGCGCCATCGCCATCCCGATGCACGGACGCATGATGCACGACCAGCAAGGTAGTCAGACCTACCAGCCATACGGAACGGAGGGCCAGTTCATCAACAGCGTATCGCGCGGCGAACTCAACAAGACCCTCCTGAGCGCGGCCGAGCGCGAGGGCGTCGAGCTCGTCTTCAGTGCAGCCTGCACGCATGTTGATTTTGACAATGCCGGCGCAACCTTTGCGTGCGGCGATGGCAGCACACTGAAGGTTGAGGGTGATGTTCTCTTTGGTGCTGACGGGGCCTTTAGCCAGGTGCGCGGACGGATGCAGATCAGCGATCGCTTCAACTACTCGCAGTCCTACATCGAGCACAGCTACAAGGAGCTGCACATTCCGGCAGATCAGACAGGCGGCTTCCGCATTGAGCGAAACGTCCTTCACATCTGGCCGCGACACAGTTTCATGATGATCGGGCTACCAAATCCTGACGGAAGCTTCACGTTGACGTTGTTCCTGGCACACAAAGGGCCGGTTTCGTTTGAGCAGCTCACAACATCGGAGCAGGTGCAGGCCTTCTTTGATGAGTACTTCCCAAGTGCCGTTCCGCTGATGCCATCGCTGCTGGAGGACTTTGCTACCAACCCCGAATCGTCACTCGTCACCGTCCGGTGCAGCCCGTGGGTGGTCAACGACCGCGTCGCGCTGATCGGCGATGCTGCCCATGCGATCGTGCCCTTCTATGGTCAGGGCATGAACTGCGGCTTCGAAGATTGTCGAGTGCTGATGGAGTGCATCGACGTCCACGGCGACGATTGGGCCTCGGCACTGCGTGAGTATGAGCGCCTGCGCAAACCCGCCGGCGATGCAATCGCCGATCTTGCGCTGGAGAACTTTGTTGAGATGCGCGACAAGGTGGCCGATGCACGCTTCCTCTGGCGCAAGAAGATCGAAGCACGCATTCACGCCGAGTACCCGTCTAAGCTCATTCCGCTCTATACGATGGTCACCTTCTCCAGCGACATCCCCTATAACGAAGCACTGCGTATTGGCAGGGAGCAGGACGTGATGATGGAGCAGATCATGTCGATTCCGTCGGTCATCGCCGATTGGACGTCGGCAGAGGCGCAGGCGGAGATTCGTGCAGTGATGGAGACACGACCCGATATCGTTATCGCGTCCGGTTCGCCCCGTCAGCGCTGAATGATCAGGGGGCGATACACCACCCCGTTATCCGTTGCTAAGCGCACCACATAGCCCCCTGCCGGCACTCCCGACAGCGCAAGCGTCAGGGTTCGTTCCTCGCAGTCGTTCAATGTTCCGCCGGCGATAGTGGTGCCAAGAAGATCAATGATCGACCAGTGCCAAAGGGCAGTGGACGTTGTACCGACGTCAATGGTGACGTGATCATCAGCAGGGTTCGGTCGCAACGTAAGAAGTCCGTCGGCAAGGAATCGCACGGCACGGCGCGCTGAACCGCACACTATGCCCACGCTGAGACGTCCGGTATCGGCTCGCCAAACGGGTCCACCAAAGGGTCGATTCCAGATGACCCGCTCAATGGTGATCGGCGCGTCGGTGATCGTGGCCAGCAGAGCGGTCCCATTCAATGTGGCAAGCACGGATGGCGTTGACGACACGTCGGCCGCCGCGATCTCAAGTTCGATCATCCGAAGGGAACGGGCCTTGTTCACTGTGTCGGATACCACCGTTGCGCCCGTGGCGCCAGATGGCGCAAACAACCGTGCATCGATGCCGACCGTGACCCTCAGCCCGATTCCTCGCAGGTCAGGTGTCGGCGAATTCAGTTGCGCCCGGATCGGGATCGACACGCTGGCAGCCGGACGATTCGCAGCAACATCGGGAAGCAAAAACTCAACACGGTCTGACGTGACCTCTGCCGCAAGCGTAGCGGCTGTGCTGGCCGTGCACGGCGCGGTGATGCTGATACGAAGACTATCACGCAGCGTCATCACCCGAGAGGCGATGAACTCCAGCTCGATCCGCACGGAATCACCGGAAGGAATCACCAAAGGAAAGTTCACTCCGATCAACTGCACGTCAGGGGGCGTGGCAACACCCGATATCGTGATGGCATCAAGACCGGTGTTTCGCATCACCAGTCCGGAGCGGAGATTGAGTCCGACCTCTGTTGTACCGAAGTTTACCAGCTTGTCAACATCGAAGCGAACTGTCTTCACGCCGACATCCACCGTAACGGGAGTGCGCGTGCATCCGGCACTGTCGGTTGCCGTGACCGTGTAAGCGCCCTGCGTTGTGACCGTGATGCTGCGTCCGCTTTGCCCCGTGCTCCATCGGTACGCTGCGAAACCGTCGCTCGCCGTCAGCACCACCGATGATCCGGAACAGATCGTATCGGCGCCGCTGACCGAGAGGGTCGGATTCGTGGGCACTCGCCATGTGAACGGGGATACTGTGACGCCGGAATCTCCGGCCGTTGCACCCCAGGGTCGACGAAACACAGTCGGCCCCGTCTCGAACGACACATGCACACCCGGACTGCCACCGGCGGCAAGGACCGTGATGTTCGGATGAGGTCGCGGTATGAGAACCACTCCCCCGCCCCCACCGCCACCCGGGCCATTGGGCTGATATCGTGCGCCTACATGGCCTCCGGCTCCGCCGCGCACGTTCACCAACAGGTTTCCGATAATGGTTGCTGCATCGACCATGACGCTGCCGCCGCCACCGCCGCCACCTGTTCCGTCGCCCGGCTGCTGCGGCACACCATTGCGCCATGCCGATGTGTCGCGGACGGTCTCTCCCTGACTCAGGATGCGCCCCGTTGAAACGGCGATGAGTTGAGCACGGATCATGACGATGCCCCCGCCGTTGGCACCCGGCGTCCCCTGATCATTGTTCTGGTGACCGCCACCGCCGCCCCCTCCCAGCATCAGGCGCTGTTCAACGATGCGAGAGGCCATGCCCGCACCGGGCTTACCTCCTGCACCGATGTAGGGATCGCATAGCGACGAGGCGTCTCCACCGTTGCCACCTCTGCCACCACCACCACCGCCGGCACCGCCGGCATTTGCTCCATTGCCGCCACCGCCGCCATTTGCAGCGGCGCCGCGCGCGCAAACATCAAGTCCGGAAATGGTCGAAGCGATACCCTCGCCCTTCTGTCCTCCGTCACCCGATGCATAAGGGGCTGACCAGACACGTCCGTTGCAGATGTCCTTCTTTGCCGAGACGCGTCCCCCACGAAAGCCCAATGCCGTGGCCGAAACATCCGCGTCGAGCGCCAGCGTCTTGTCGACGTCGATCGCTACCACACCCCCGGTCCGGCCATTCCACGGCTGAGGCACGACAGTTGCGGCGATCTGCGCATCTACGTGACGTGATACGCGCACAAGCTGCACCCGGCCACGCACATCATAGCTATGCACCCACGGAGTGGTGAAGATGATCGAGTCGCCCCCGATGCGTTCCACCACGAGGTACTCCACCGATCCGGCACCGTTGAGATCAAGAATGGTTCCGTACGTGGAGTCATTCGCTTCGTCAATGCGTGCCCCTTGCATCTGTATCATCACCACGCGGTCACCACTCGAAAGGATCGTTGCCGAGTCAGCCACACGCGCGCTTCGGCGGCACGGCACCACTTCGGTGACCTCGAGGTAGCGGTTGACCACGCCACGGAGCTGGTCAAACGTTGGCTGCGAGCGCTCCTGTGCATCCAGGCAGGTGGCCAGGATGAACATCAAAGGGAGGACCGTGTGGTAGGGGGCTCGCATCTTGCGGAATAGCGCAAATTACCCAACTTGGTATCCTTATGAGGGTCATTCAACCGCCAGCACTAGAGCGCAATGCCACGATCGGCATCATCTCTCCTTCTTCTCCGCAGCGCGATGCAGCGAGGCTCGAGCGCGGTGTGGCGTATCTCGAGTCTCTCGGCTACACCGTCAAGCTCGGACGTCACGCCCTGGCATCCCACGGCGGATATCTGGCCGGCACGGATGTGCAGCGCGTGGAGGATCTGCATGAGATGTTCATGGACCCACAGGTGTCGGCGATCTTCTGCGCACGCGGCGGTTACGGCTGCGCCCGCCTGTTGCCACTTGTGGATTTCTCGATCATTCGTCGGCATCCCAAGATCTTTGTCGGCTTCAGTGACGTGACGGTGCTGCAGCTGGCGATGCTGAAGCGCACCGGACTGATCACGTTCAGTGGTGCCATGCCGAGCGTCGACATGGCCGACGGATTCGATGCTGAATCAGAGGAGCAGTTCTGGCAGATCCTCACATCACGACGTCCGATGGGCTCTCTAAAGCAGTCCTGGCCTCTGGAGATCATTCGACGTGGCCAGGCGCGTGGCCGGCTCATGGGCGGCAATCTGAGCGTGCTGGTCAGCCTCATCGGTACGGGCTACCTTCCGCCCGTGAAGGATTCCATCCTTGTTCTTGAAGATGTTGGCGAGGCCACCTATCGCATCGATCGGATGCTTGTTCACCTTGCACAGTCGACTCGTACGTTGCCGGCAGCCGGCACCATCTACGGCTCGTGGTCGCAACCTGATGCGTCGACGGTGTCGACGCCGCATCGTGACGTTGCAGAGGTGCTGCGTGAGCGTACGGACATCTCATCGGGCCCGATCTTAAGTGGACTCAAGTACGGTCATCACGCCGAGAAGTTCACGCTTCCGATCGGCGCCGAGGTAATGCTGCGATCGGCACGGGGCGGCTCACTGACGCTGCTCGAAGCAGCAGTTCGATAACCGGCTCGTCACATTGGCTGCATTGGCAGCTGGCCGGCCGCATGGATCCGTTCGGCAAGTGCAGCGATCACATCCGGCAATCGCGGCAGGGGGCGAGCGGCAAACCGTTCGACGAGTTCACGGTAAGCAGCGTTCTCAAACAACGAGCCGTAGATCACAGCATCAAGATCAGACGGTACGACCGTTAGCATGAGCGCTAACTCAAGCGCCCCTTCCCTACGGATCTCCATAGAGACCGCGTCTGCCTCGTCGGCATAGTACAAGACGGCTGTGGCCAAGCGCGACATTCGGGAAGGATCCGCACGGCGCAGCGCGTCACGCACCGCGTCGGCATCCTCGTCATCAACCCGGAGATAGTTTGCCACCGGACGAATCAGCAGCGTGTCCGGCCCACGTCCATCAAGCATACGGGCAACGGCCCGAACGGCGCGGCGCCCAAGCCACATGCCCCCTCCCATATCGTCGACGGCCGGACCCCAGCCCCCGACTCGTTGCAGCAGGCCATCGCTCCGTCGCATGAGCATCATCGACCCCGTTCCTGCGATCAATACAGCTCCTGCGTCGGCACCGTGGGCCGCCGCAAGCAGAAGCTCTGCATCCGAGAGCAGTACCAGTGGTATGCGTTCTACGGACACATACTGCGTCCATGCCTGATTGAATGCTTCGGAGTACTCGTATCTCTCACGGTCCGACCAGACGCCGGCCATACCGATTATCATCGCATCCGGTTGCCAAACGTCACCCTCTGCAAGGGGCGTGTTCGCAGCAAGAAAGGAACCTAGCAGCAAGCAGAGCTGATCGGTTTTGAGATCCCCTCGTGATGGTTTGAGCGACGGGAATTCGGTACGGGCGATCACGGTGTTCTGATCACACAGCGCAACATCGGTTGCCGTGGCACCACCGTCGATCACCAGCAGACGCATGATCAGGAGTCAGCGCGAGGGGGCGTCCATGAGCCCCGTTTCCATGACTGCAGCTCGATGGTGACCGAGCCGACGTATACCTTCATCTTGGCCTTGATCGGAACACGTGCGGCATCGTCGCTGAACCACCCCTCGAAGATGCCGCTCAGGCCATAGATACCCGTCCAGTTGGCTACACCGTCCAGATACAGGGTCTTGACAGGGTAGTTCACCGCGTCGACCTCAACTGAACCCTTCGTTCCGCGGAAGTTGACAACTGTGTTGACGGTGTCGTCCATGATCAGGGTCGGCAGGCGGATTGTCTTCTTTGCGCTAACGAGATTCCGCGCCGTGAACAGCAGCGAACTGCCATCATTGTAGCGCTTGCCGATCGTGTATGACTTTGACGAGACCTTCTGCTTATCGCGGAACTTGTCCATCACCAACGAACGGGCCGGATAGTCCAGCACATACTGGTCGTACTCCCACTTCCCTCCATCGATCTCTGTGTTGGCAGTGAAGTGGCGCGAATAAGTGATCGACGTATCCATCCATGATTCATAGATGGAGTTTAGCGATACGAATGGGATGTTGGGACTCGACTTGATATACACCTTTACCTTCGCCGCGCGCTCTCCATTTCGCGTAGTGTATCCCTCACAAACAGACTTGATCGTGCCAAGTGTGACGTTCAGGTAAGACACGCGATAGGTGAGTTCCTCGCCGGGGAAGATGACATCCTGCGCCGAACCACGGACCGATCCGGCAAGAAGGATCGCACTGATCCACAGTAAACAGAGAAACTTCATACGATGCATTCCGTGTGAATGGATGTCATTGCTGATGGCGCTATCAGCGGGCACGAGCGATCTTCATGGCTTCGGGGAAGAGCGTCAGGGCCTTCTTCACCTGCTTGTCCATGGAGAGCATCACGGAAGTGAAACCGTTGTTGTTGAATACGGTACGGCCGACGTACGCCTTGATAGCCGTCCTGAGATACTCCTTGTCACCTGCGAACTGTTCGTCGTTCCACGTGATAGATTTTTCCTCAGCCACGGTCTTAAGGCGAGCCAGGTCTTCGTCGGTGACCGAGAATTCACGGATGAACTTCTTCATGTCAGATCCGTATGTCGCACGAATATCCTTGCCGCGCGTTCGCATGATCTGATCGGCCATTTCCCAGAAAAGGTTCTTTGAGCGGATCACCCGGGAGAGTGCGTTGATCGTGTCCTGCTTGACGATGTAGTCCGGCGTGATGCCGCCGCCACCCAGCACGGTCCTGCCGCTGGCCGTCTTGAACTTCGGCCGTGACTTGGTACTATCATCCGAGTTGTGATCGATGTTGTCGCCTTCCTCGCCCTCTTCGCGACCCTCGCCCATGTAGTACTTCTCCTTGTCGTCATAAGGACGCTGGATCAGACGACCCGATGGAGTGTAGTAGCGGGAGATCGTCAATCGAAATGCCGACCCATCACCAAGTGGATATTGGCGTTGTACAAGCCCCTTACCGAATGATGTCTCGCCAACAACGAGTCCGCGGTCCAAGTCCTGAACCGCACCGGAAACAATCTCGCTGGCCGATGCAGAACCGCCGTTTATCAGAACGATCAGTGGAATGTCTTCGAGGGCACCACCCGGGGATGACCAGAAATCTTCGTCGAACTCCGGACGGCGACCCTTCGTGTACACGAGTTTCTTTCCGTCTGGAATCAGCTCATCCGAGATCTTGAATGCCTGATCAAGATACCCGCCCGGATTATATCGCAGGTCAAAGAGCAGCTTCTTCATGCCTTGACCGCGAAGAGTGCGGGCGGCATTCATGATCTCGTCGTGCGTCGTGGCCATGAATCGATTGACCGTGATGTACCCGACATCCGTGCCCTCGATCATGAAGAAGGCATCAACCGAGTTGACTGGGATCTTGTCGCGGGTAACGTCGAACACGAGAAGGTCCTTCTCACCGGAACGCTTGACGTGGAGCTTTACCACGGTGCCCTTCGGACCGCGCAATTTCTTCGGAACCTGCTCGCGCGTGGTCTTGACGGACGACGTGTCGTTGATCTTCACGATCTTATCTCCGGCCATGATCCCCAGCGCCTCGCTGGGCCCGCCGATGATCGGCGTCACGACCGTGATGGTGTCATTGATGACGTCGAATTCTACGCCGATCCCTTCGAATGAACCGCGGAAATCTTCCTCGACCTTCACCATCTCCTTAGCCGTGATATAGACCGAGTGAGGGTCGAGCTCCTTGAGCATACCACGGATCGCCGCTTCAGTCAGTTTCTGCGTGTCAACGTCCTCGACGTAGTTCTTTACGGCCATGGATAGCACGTCGGAGAACTTTCTCGTCTGGTCCATGACCGAGTCGCCGGACAGCACAGGCTGCACCACGAAGCCAAGACCGATGCCGAAGAAGACGGCTACGGCGGTGATGATCGAATAGCGAACGGTGGGTTTCTTCATGGATGCTTTGCGTAGAACGCGCGAAACTACGGAAACGAATTCCGACAATTGACGCACAGGGTGCTTCGTGAGTGTGCTTTATCGGGAGATGACCACCGGCACGGACTGCGTGCCCGTGGTGGTGATCTGGCAGGAATACAGGCCATTCGGGACGTCCGAACAGTCGATTTCCAGCGCACGGGTAGGTTCGCCGGACCACGTTCGCTCCCAGCGGACAATTCCGGTTAGGTCTACCAGGCGGATCGTGGCCGACCTCACATCGGCCTCGTCAAACGTCACCGTCATTCGGTCGGAAGCCGGCTGGGGCGTCACAAGCGCTCCCAGGAGTTTGCGCGCCCTGACGGTGACCGGGGCATCGCAGCGACTTATCCCCGAAAAGTACTCGGAGCGCCCAACACCAACGAGAATCAGGCGGCGCACCTTGCAGTTGACGTTGAAGTCGATCGTGTCGGTGAAGGTCTTCGTGGTATCACCCAACAGCGGGCTGAAGCAGACGATCAGCGCACTCTTACCACCATTGGCGGCGATACTTAGCGAGAACTGTGACTGCGGAGCACTAAACAGCGTGTTGCCGCGCAGGTAGACATTCTCGACGGACAATGAGCTGATGCCAAAGTTCTCAAGTGGGATCGTATCACACGAGAATCTACCGATGATGGTGGTGTCGAACGCATGACGAACAACCCGATCAAGAGTTCCGCCAATTGACATGTTGAATCCCGGGATGGTGTCGATCACCCGCGATATGTTTCCAACAGAGTCAATTGCTTCAAATCCGTAAATGACATCCGCATAGGCGTCGAGCGCGCGGATGGCATACTGCCGCTCAAGAACTTCATTGAGGACCGTGTCAATCGTACAGTTGACAAGCACCGAGTCCAGGATCCTTGCCGATTGAAGTCCAAGATCTGATGAACGTTCATCGGATATCGTCACAACTGTGACACTGTCGCACGGATCGGGATCACGCTGAACAAGTGGACCCTTGTCATCGAGCCGCTCCTCGAAGGTCATCTCCACCACCGGACGCCGCAGGCATGAGTCGGAGAAGACCATTGTGTCTAGCGTTATCTGCGGAGCCGTACCGGCGCGGCAGTACCGAAGCATGCGACGCTCGCCCGGACCAAGGGTAAGGGGCTGAGTGGCATCAACTCGCGTTGCGCCCGTGAACGAAACGGTAAATGTTCGCGGGAACTTGCCGTAGTTCTCGATCTCGATCGAGTCGCATCGTTCACGGCCAACGGCCACCACCGACGTGCGCTGAGACAGCGTCGTACTTGGACCTGCGCCAGAGATGGCAACCGTGAAGCCCGGCACCTGCAGACTGAAACGTTGCCTTTGCTTAACACCGTCTACGGCAGAGAACGTAATGCTTCCGTCGCGGAATGGGTCGCGCAGCCTCACGGTGTATGGAACGATGGCCTGTGGCGGGTTGAACGCCTCAAGTTCCAGTACAGCGTTGGTGTCAGCCAGCACGTTCACCTCGCGCACCTTTGTGTCTGCAATGACGGTGTCGACGATCATGCCGCGGAATCCGCCGCAGGCCGGAAACGCACTGATTTCCGGAGGATAGACGTCAAGCGGCCGGAAGGCCATTCCACCGATGTAACCATATGACACAGCCGCACCGTATCCGTACACATAGATACCGAACAATGTGTCGGCGCTGATCTCGTGCACTCCATCGCGCATAGGAATCTGCGCGTAGCTGAATCCGGAGGAACCGATAGGACGGAATCGACCCGGGCCGACGGGAGCCCCATCGAGCACCAGGGATCCGATCTTCGCCGAGGGGATCACAACGTTCAGCCACTGCTCCTTGTACACCGAGTCGGTGATAACCAGCCGCGCACCTATGAGGTCATAGATATACGACTGAATGTTGATGAACCGGTATGAAGTCATGAACTGCTCTGCCGGAGGCACGAGCATCATGAACGGATCGGCGTACTCGAGGGTGTCGGGGCCACCACCGCCTGATGTATTGACGCCGGACGACTTCTTGTACTGCGCCGTCAGTGCCGGACGCGACGTGGTGATCTCATACCCGCCAAGAAGCTGGCCCTCATAGAGATCTCCTGCCATTAACATGCCACGCAGCGAACCGTCAACGTAGACCTCAGTTGAGTCAAACCCGGCAACCACGCGGAAAATGTCATAGCCAACGCCCTGATCATCCGTCGGTGGCGCAAGAGGTGTCACAAAGGCGCTCTTGCCCCACGTGCGCACCGGATTCATCTGTTCGATAAGACAGTCTCTCGACGTGAGCTGGCTGCTTGCCTGGGTTGGAATGATGGCGCGGTTGTGTCCTGCAAAGACCGCCACGGGCTGCGTGGAACGGACACGCGTGCCCGTCAGGTCGCCCCTTGCGATCTCGCGTGGGTCGGCCTGCACCAGAAACGACTCGCCTTGCTGAAGGGTGACCGAGTAGGGACGCCCCGACGTGTTGCGTGGGGTCGGCACCGTCGGCTCAATGGTCACCACCGTACTGTCGGCAGTGGCCACAATGGCGAACTGTGACGGTGTAGTATTGGGGTTCGGTGCTCCACTTCCCGAGACATCCGTCGGATAGGACATCACCACATAGTCGTTGGCAACGGCATCGGTGGGCAGCACCAGAAACGCCTCACTCGTCAGCGGCGCTTGGTTCAGAGCATACACGGTCACATCATCGTCGGCAACAATGTGAAAATGCTGCGGTGCGACGCGTTCGTTCTGTGAATTGAGAAAGTCGAGTGTCCCACCACTACGCGACATGCCCCTTAGCTCAATGCCTTGGTAGAAGGTCGCAAAACGGAACAGACTTGCCGGGTTGGTGATCAAGAAGTTCTGCGACCGTTCGGTGCCGTTCTCAGTCCGCCACGAGATCGTGCCCTTTGTGGGGCGTTCTGCTCCGATGTAGATCTGCAGTTCATGTTCCCGCTGGCTCACCGGATCATTTAGACCCTGACGTTCGCCGTTGTGGAAATTCGGCAGGAACGTGAACCAGAAGTCACGACCCTTACTGTCCGGCACGTCCTGCGCCGTCAACGAGACGCTGCACAGAAGCCAGAAAATGGCCATGACAGCCGTGGATGCATGGAGTCGTTTCACAATACAAATCGTCCTCGGGTCACCCCGTGTGAATCAAACATTTCCGCCGAAAGTTCCGCCGTACCAAGCCGCATCAGAGCGAATCCACCGCCAGTATACGCAATCCTAGAATGCTCGCCGGACTTCGCGGCACGCTCGCCGCCGCCGCCACCCGAGACCAGACAGCTGAACCGATCATCAGGATTTCGGACCAGCTGCATGTCATGCTCGTGTCCACACATGTAGGCCTTCACCGAATGCTTGTCGAGAAGGGGCTTGAGGTTCTTTACAAGTACAGAAGTGTCGCCGTAATGTCCGTAGCTGCGCAAGGGGTGATGGCCGACCACCATGGTGGCACGCCCGGAACGCGCAGATAGGGTTTGGTCGAGCCATGTCAGCTGCTCCTTCCATCCGGAAGCCCCCTGCACCATCGGCGTGGTGTCGATCCCGAGGATCGAGGCTCCAGCGGCCGCACCTGCGGGAATATCCTTGCACCAGGTTCGGCCCGGCATGTTCCAGCGCGGATTTGTTCTCGCGTACTGGATCTGCGCATCAGGTTCTCCCCGATGGTCATGATTTCCTAACACGGCCCACCAAGGAAGCGCAAGATCCTTGTAGATGTTCTCATACTTGGTCTTCCACTGCGGATCGGTGGCCGAATCGACGCCGTCGGGATAGATGTTGTCGCCCGTGCTGACAACGAATGAGGCGCCACTGCTCCTGGCTACACGAGTCATGGAAGCCGCAATGCGACGTTGTAGCGTTCCGCCCGTTCCCCAGTCGCCAACCACCAGGAAGACAGTTTCTTCGGCACCAAGCACGCGCGCCCACCCCCTTGTTGAAAGGGGCACAGCAGCGATCATCGATGCGAGAAAGTGTCGACGGTTCATGCGGCAGCAAAGTACGATATTCGCATGTGCGTAAGCTCACTCATGAAGAACTGACACAACGGCGCCTGACGTCAGAGCAGGCCTCGGAAACACCTCGACATCCCGTAAGCATAGTGCTTCATGACGTGAGGAGTCTCTATAACGTTGGCTCGATCTTCCGCACCTGTGACGCATTTCGCGTCGACCACGTGTATCTGACCGGCTTTACTCCGGCGCCGCCCCGCCCCGAGATCTCAAAGACCGCGCTGGGCGCAGAGCTGGTGGTCCCGCACTCCTACCATCGATCGGCCACGGAGCTCATCGACGAGCTTCGCCGGCAGGGCCAACGCATCGCTGCCGCTGAGATCGCCGAGGGCTCCATCGAGGCGTCAAAGCTCACCCGAGCCGACTTTCCGCTGGTGCTGATCATGGGCAACGAACTCACAGGCGTACCCGATGATCTGCTGAGCCGATGCGACATGGCCATCGAGATACCGATGTATGGCACCAAACACTCGCTGAACGTTTCGGTTGCTGCCGGCGTTCTGCTCTCGTCGATCACAGCCCGTTACCTTGAGGAATCTGCATGACGATCGCCATTGCGAACGAAGATCTTTTCGGCCCCCTGCTGCGAAACATTGATGCGGCCTGCGCTTCGCGCGGGATCGCGCTTCGCAGATGCTCACTTGAAGAATGCGGCGAGCTCTTGCTGGCCAGCATGGTCGACGCTGCCCTCGTCTCACCACTTGGGTACGGATCGGGTGTCGGACGGGTGGACTATCGCATCGTGGGCGGACCCTGCCTGGCGCTGCAGGACTACACGCATGTGTTTGGGGCCGACTTCACCCCCGGAGCGGCAGACCTTCTCACATATCAGCCCGAGTCAAAGGCTGCCGGTGGACAGGGTTCGTTCATGTCAACCATCATGCACATGACCCTTTCGGAGAAGTTCGACGTAGAGCTGCGCCCGGCTCAAGCAGGCGAGACGGCCGACTGCGTGTTTGGAGCTCCCCCATCAAGTGCTATGCAGTCGCTCGACCTCGGTGAGGAGTGGTTTGACTTGGCAGAAGCCCCCTTGCCAATTGCCATCTGGACCATCCGTGTTGATTCCGAGATTGAGAACTTCGATGCGTTGGTAGCCGATGCGGCCGACGCAGCTCTGCAGCAGCGACCCGTCAGTGAACTCGTTCCTGTGACGTCGGAGCATGCACCTCGGGAGGGGGCGATCCTCTACCGTTGGAGCGACTCTGTAGAGGAGGGTCTGGTTGCCACATTGAATGCGCTCTACTTCCGCCAGCTGCTTCCGGAGATCCCCGCAGTAAAGCTCTACGGTCGCGACTGAGCTTCTACCGTATTTTTGCCCCCACATCACAAAGGAGATTACAGCCCATGCAGATCTATGTAGACAGCGCCAACCTCAAAGAAATCCAACACGCCGCATCAATGGGCTTCATCAGCGGTGTGACCACGAATCCATCTCTGCTTGCCAAGGAAGATCCTTCGACGAACATCAAGGACCTCATCCTGCAGATCCACGAATCCGTTGGTGGCCACACCAGCGTGGAGGTCATCAGCACCGACACAGACGGCATGCTTCGCGAGGCCGACCAGATCCTGTCGTGGTTCCCTGATGCCACCATCAAGATTCCATTCATCCCGGCAGGCCTATCAGCCGTGCGCAAGCTCAGCGATCAGGGCATTCCTACCAACGTCACACTGCTCTTCACGGCCAATCAGGCACTCATCGCCGCCAATGCGGGAGCCACTTACGTGAGTCTGTTCCTGGGTCGACTCGATGACATCGGCACTGACAGCCTCGTGGCACTGCAGGACACCTGTGAGATCTGGGATGCTCAAGGCCTGGAGTCACAGATCATCGCTGCATCGATCCGCACGCCGATCCATCTTCTGGAATGTGCCAAGGCCGGAGCCCACATTGCTACGGTGCCCTATAAGGTGCTCATGCAGTCGATGAAGCATCCACTGACTGACGCCGGACTTGAGGCCTTCCTGAAGGATGCTGCCAAGTTCTCGATGTAACGATATGCGACTCCTTATCATCACCACACTTGTGGTCGCCATCGCCGCATCACTTGTTGCTGTTTCGAGCGACCAGGCCGTGGGAAAGCGGGCCAAGGAATTCGTGCTGCTCGACCAGTACGAGAAAGAATGGTCGTGGACCAAGAACTGTAAAGGCCGCCCCACCGTAATGGTCATGAGCGACTGGAAGGGTAGCGACCATACGGCTGCGTGGACCGATCCTCTGGTGGCTCGCTTCAAGGATCGCGTACAGTTCGTTGCGCTTGCCGACGTATCGATGGCGCCAGGCTTTCTTGAAGGTTACCTGCGCTCGCGTTTCCGCGATGCGTACAAGACGCCGATCCTGCTCGACTTCGAGGGAGACGTGTTCGAGTACTACAAGTTCACCTCCGGAGTGCCGAACGTGCTCTTCATCGATGCATCGGGAACCGTGCGCCTACATACATGGGGCAAGGGGTCGACCGAAAGCGTCAACTCCGTGATCGAGAGCATTTCCAAGTTTCTGTAAGCCCCCTACCTACTTCATCTGCGTAATGCCAGCGATCGTTGATAAGGCCGCCAAACGCGCACAGATCGTAGGTCATGCTGCGGAGGTGTTTTCTCAGACAGGATATCACGCCTCCAAGATGGCCGACATTGCCACTGCCGCCGGCATTGGCAAGGGCACGATCTACGAGTACTTTGCCACGAAAGAACAGCTCTTTCTGGCTGTCTATGACGCGTGGATGAGTCAGTACGAGGACCTCGTGCGCCGCCGCGTCGATGCGGCCACGGATGCGTTGTCAAAGGTCGACGCCGTGCGCGACAGCGCCGTCGAGTTCTACCAGTCGAGGGCATCGCAGGCCCCCTTGCTTCTTGAATTCTGGGCTCATGCGCTGCGCACGGACAATCCGGCGTTTCTCGATCGCATCAACGCCACACGCGAGTTTCTCCGGTCGATAGGACGTGACTTGACGCGCGAGCTCGTGCGTGCCGGTTGGTTTCGCGACGTCGATGTAAGTGCATTCACAGACCTGGAAGCGGGCATGTCGGATGGCATCTTCTTGACGTGGGTATTGGAGGGAAGGGGCTTCCCTCTCGATAAAGCGTTCACATTCCGTCAGAGCGTCATCGGGCTGGGTCTGCTGGCTCCAGAGTCGAGAGTCCTTCTTGAAGAACGCCTCGGAACCAAGCTCCGCAAGGGCTTTGGCGCTACCACGCGATCGAAAACAGGACGATAAGCACCGTCACCATACCTCGCCGCAGGATCTGTCGAGTTCGACCCGAGATTGCGGCTCTCTGGTATCTGTCAATCAGCCAGGCCATCAGAAGCGTCACGCTGACGATGATCATCAGTGCCACGAGGCCGTCGGCAAGCCCCATACTCTTGTTACGGGTACGACCAATACCATCCCACCACGGTGTGCCGAAGAGCAGCACAACATGGATCACGTAGATGTAGAGCGACTTCGAGCCAAACAAGATGTAGGCGGAGCGCATGGACCAGGTGGCCTTGAGAAGCTGTACTGCACCGGCGAAGACCACCAGCACCATGCCGAATCGCGCAGCCACCAGCAGGACGCTATCGGCGTTGTCGATGGACCGTTGCGGCACGCCCATGGCAACCAGACCATACAGAAGTCCATAGCCGAGCAGAGCAAGGGGCAAACCTATTCGCAACCCCAGTCGCGTCAGCTCAGTATCACGGTCTTCTGGGGTGATCGCATGAAGTCTGGCACCAACGACCACGCCCAGAAAGAGGTACGTACCGAACGGAAAGAAGGGGAACAACGAGCCATACTGCGACGTCAGATACGGGCGCAGCCACAATGGCAGTATCGAATGTACTCCCTCCAGATGGGCAAGGGGCGAACAGAGCAGTATCAACGCAGATGCGATCATGGCCCGGCGTCCCATGTCGGCCACTGACTTCGTGGTTTGCATGACGGCAACGAACACGATCATGACAACCCCTACGAGCTGTAAGATGTTGACGGCGAAGAAGGCGATCCAACCTTCGGTGGCAACGTATGGCAGATCGATGATGCGCTTTCCGGGAAACACCAGAAGGTATCCGATCACCAAGATTGTGACGGCCCATCGCATGCGCTTCTCAAGCGTCGACTCGGTGATCATTCCATCGGTGGCACGCTTTGCGGCAAACACATGCACAGCGCCCGAGACTGTAAGGAACACGGGCGCGGTTAGCCCCCTTATCCAACTCCACACACTCCAGGGTGGCTGCGTCACATCGATCACCGTCGGCATGACCAATGCGTCGAGTACGTGACCCTGAATCATCAGGAGCATCGCAACGAAGCGGGCAAGGTCGAGCGCGTACAGACGTGACATTTGGCAAAAATCGGTCATTCCTACGGAACCCTCTGCGAGGCCCCGTATGTTTGTCCCCTACCAACCTCACTGATGGGACTCGTACCGTGAAAGTCATCGTTATCGGAAGCGGATTTGGCGGCCTGACGGCTGCTATCCGCCTGCAGGCCAAGGGCTATGACGTGGAAATCGTCGAGAAGCGCGACAAGCCGGGCGGGCGGGCTTACGTCTACGAGCAGGATGGCTTCGTATTCGACGGCGGTCCGACCATCATCACCGCACCGTGGCTGATCCACGAGCTGTTCGAACTCTGCGGCAAGAAGACCGACGATTACGTGAAGATCGTTCCGATCGACCCATTCTATAATGTGCGGTTTCAAGACGGAACAGTCTTTCGCTACAACGGTAAGCGCGAAGAGGTCATTGAGCAGATACGTTCGTTCAATCCGGCCGACGTCAAAGGGTACGAACGATTCTATGCCAAGACGGCGGCGATCTTCCGTGCCGGATTCAATCTGATAGATCAGCCGTTTACGCACCTGACCGATATGCTGAAGGTGCTACCCGATCTAATAAAGCTGCGTTCGGATCGCAGCGTGGCGGCATTTGTAAACTCTCATATCAAAGACCCCCGACTGCGTCAGGTGTTCTCCTTCCACCCTCTTCTGGTAGGGGGCAATCCGTTTCAGACCACGAGCATCTATGCACTCATTCACAAGCTTGAACAGGAATGGGGCGTGTGGTTCGCAATGGGCGGCACCGGCGCACTCGTCAAGGCACTGGTGCAGTTGTTCAAAGACATCGGCGGCACAATTCGATATGACAGTGAGGTAGCGCAGCTCCTTATCGATGATACGTCGGGTAAGCCCCTTGCCAAGGGCGTTCGGCTGGCCAATGGAGAGACGATCTCTTCGGATGTGGTGGTGTGCAATGCCGACGTTGCCCAGGCCTACCTTTCGCTTGTTCCGAAGACCTATCGCAAGCACAACACGGATGCGAAGATCTCCAAGATGCGCTACTCCATGTCGCTCTTCGTGATGTATTTCGGAACAGATCGTCAGTATCCCGACATCGCACACCATGAGATCCTGATGGGTCCGCGCTACAAGGAACTGGTCGAAGACATCTTCACGCGCAAGCATTTGGCGGACGATTTCTCTCTCTATCTGCATCGGCCGACGGCGACGGACCCATCACTTGCTCCATCCGGATGTGACTCCTGGTACGTGCTCTCACCTGTTCCGCATCTTGCATCGGAAACAGACTGGAATGTGATGCGCAAGGTCTATCGTGATCGCATCGTGTCCGAGCTTGAGCGTCGATACATGCCGGATCTATCCAAGCACATCGTAAGCGAGCACATTATCGATCCGCTTCACTTCCGCGACACGCTCAACTCGTACCTAGGCAGTGCATTCTCGGTCGAGCCGATCCTGCTTCAGAGCGCATGGTGGCGTCCGCACAACAAGAGCGAGGACATCGAGGGGCTTTACTTCGTCGGCGCCGGCACACATCCCGGTGCGG
This sequence comes from Candidatus Kapaibacterium sp., assembly GCA_018882895.1. GTDB lineage: Bacteria > Bacteroidota > Ignavibacteria > Kapaibacteriales > Kapaibacteriaceae > UBA10438. The sequence goes on along the minus strand of VERF01000008.1, from coordinate 10,092 downwards.
GCCTTCCCGGCGTGATGAGCAGCGGAACCATTGCTGCTCGGATGATCTCGGCCTAATCCATCCAAACAGACTCAAAGACCAGTCCGCCTATCGTTACCATGATGCCCGCGTGGGCAACCATGAGACCTACGTCGCCGCCGGCATCCTCCCAACCGAGACCGGCCAGCGCAATGAGCGTGGCCTGCACTCCCGGCATGATCAGCGGAAGTAGAACGGGGAATGCGAGGATCGGAAGAAGGGCCTGCTTGGATCCGGCCTTGGCCACGATCGCGGACGTGATGGTGGTGACAGCGGCAAGTCCGACGCTGGCCAGCAGCACGACGGCGATCAGCAGCGTCACGGCACCGACCGTCAGCGACGGAACCAGGAGCGTCATCAACGTCACTGCAAGCAGATTCGAAACAACGGCCAGTGCCGTATTGGCAACCAATTTGCCGATGTAGATCGAAAGGGGCGCAGCACTGAGTCGCAGGTACAGAGCCGTACCTCGTTCTTCTTCGCTGATGAAGCCCCTTGCCAGCCCTGTCATGGCGGTGAAGAACATCACAACCCAAAGCACGGCGGAAATGATCGGTCGGGGTATCACCTCGTCCGCTGTCGACACAGCCACGAGGATCACGGAGGTCACAACAAAAAGCGTCAGCGACGTGATGCCATAGCGCGTGCGGACCTCAGAACGAAGATCCTTTTCAAGTACGGCGAGCCAGCCGGTCCGACCCATTGTCGACCTCAGAAACGATAGCGAGCACCGGCCAGCAGACCGAAGGTCTGGAGCGTCCAGGGCGACTCGGAGGCCATCTGCGACAGCATGGTTGTGTAGCGTGCCTCGGCAAAGACCGAAATGCGGTAGCTCACTGGATACAAGAAGCCAAGGCAACCGTACCCGGAGACGAGCATGCTGTTGAGTGTCGGCAGCGCGGTCACATCGCGCGTTTGGACCGTGGAACCATCGGGGAATGTCCATCCCGACGGACGCATGATGAACCTTTCGGAAACGACGGAGTTCGAAAGAAGCATCGACAGCTGCAGACCCGTTCCGACGTAGAAGAACTTGCGAGGGAAAAACTCAAGTCCAACATGTGCATGCAAGTACGAGAGGGACAAGCCAATGCGATCGGCCTCCTGGTACTGACGGAACTCCTTCGAAGCGGTATCGAACACCCGGATCGGCACCGTGTCGGGCGCAAGCAGCTCGCCACCAACTGAGGTGAAGCTCAGTCCACCCAGCAGGATCAGCTGCTCGCTCTGACGATATCCGATCATTCCTCCAAGTCCGAGGTTCGTCCCTTGAGCGTCGCTGTTGAATGTTCCTTGCGATGGCACGGCAGCAAAGCGTGTGTTCAGACTGTGGAATGCGCTTCCGGCATTGATGAATGCACCTGCATGCCATGCTCCACCGCTGATGCACTCCTGATCGATGCCGCGAGAGAGGTTGAACACGTACTTCGATGACACGTTGTCGTAAAGGTGGCATACCGTAAAGAGGCTAACGTTGCCAGCGGCATCTGTGGCCTTCAGGACGAGTTTTGACACGTCAGAGCCGCTCATACGCTTGACCTTGACGACAACCTGGGGAGCCCCCTCATCTATGAAGGGAATCGTGGCTTCGAGGCCGATCGCCTGCACGATGTTGACCGAGCGAATGCCGAGGTCCATAGTGCGATCATCGCGAATGATCACCTGATAGTCACCCTTGACGTATCGATCATCGGCGTCGGGCGGCAAGGAATCCACATACTTCGTTGCGTCATAGAAGGACTGTCCAGCCATATTCCCATAGGCATCGAACGCCGCTTTCAAAAACCCGAAGCCGTAGGAGTACAGACCAAAAGGAACCGTGCCGCGGATAACGTGGGTACCGAATGGAACCTGGATCTGACCGACGGCATAACGGCTTTCGCCGAAGAGTCGGAACTGCGAGGAATCAAGTGCACGACCGTTCAAACGGATGTCCTTGATGCTCTCTCGCGGAGTAATGACATTCACATAGTGATGCCAGTCACCATTGATCGGAGTAGCGAACCGATACTCCGTGCGAAACTGCTGTGTTGGCGTCACGATGATCATCATTGGATCGCCAACGCTGTCACCATTCTTAAATCCTTGGGCGAACTGAGCCACAAGCACGGGCCTGCTGGCCGTGATCTGCGTGTTCTTGAAGGCATTCAAGTTCTCATAGAACTCACCGGCCTTGAGGATGGCGATAAGCTTCGAATCCTCAAACACCTTGGTGCTATCTGCAGAGGCCACGACGCGATACGTATAGCGCGAGCGCTCCTTGAGCATGCCGAGGTAGAAGTGCTTGCCCCATGACGAGATCGGTGGGATCTGTTCTATAAGGTGGTTACAGGCTTCGACCTTGGGAGGAATGTAGGCGCAGGCATGGCCGCTGAAGACGGAGATCTTTTTGTTTGATCGAATGTATGTTCCGGTTAGATCGCAGGATCCGGCAGCTTCCCACCTGGCAACGATCGAGTACACGTCGCCCTTGCGCAGGCGAGTCGTGTAGGGCACGCCGGCCGGACGTCCGGTCGACGTAATGGCACGCGGAACGATTGTCACCTCAGTGTCATCCTCGGTTGCAACGATCGACAGCTCGGAGAGCATCTCAGGTGAGTTCTGGATCTTGGTGTAGCCCATGACGCGGTATTCCGTGCCCAAGATATTAGTGGGCAATCCGAGATAGGTGTCCGTGGTCTGGAAGCGACTGCTCAGACCGTAGACGCTCACTGGCATGTCGGATGTGATATGGATCGCCAGTCTCTCCGGACTCTCGTGGGCACTGGCCTGAGCCATTGCGGGAAGTGAGACGTTAACAACCGTGTTGGCCTTTACCGTAACGGTGTTGTCGAATTGAATCCCTTCAACACGGATACGCACTGTGGCGTCGTAGCTACTGGTAACAAAGAGCTGAAGACGAAGACCGCCCTGACGTCCAGACTGATCTGTGATGCCAGCTTCACGGAAGTTCTTCATGAAGCACAACCAGAACTCTCGTCCTTCTGAACTGGTCTTTTCAACGTCGACTTGCGCCGAAGCAACGGTCAACCCGAAGAGTATGGATGCAAGAACCAAGTAGCGCATTATGGCTGCACCCTCATGCTGTGGTAGGCGGTTCCAGCCAACGAGCGGAGCTCAAGAATGTACATTCCCGAGGCGGCCTCCGAAGGGAGAATTGTCAGATCGTAACTGTTCTCGCCCGCGGACGCATTGACCGTCCAGGAGCGAATGAGTCGACCCTGAATCGTTCGCATCGAAAGGTACACCGGCTCATCGATCGGCACTCGGAAGACGATCCGTGTGCGCTGAGCAAAGGGATTCGGATAGTTTCCGGTGATCGAGACCTCCGACCGTTGTCCACCAATGATCGGACCGGTCCTATTGACCACGCCACCGGAGGAGCGCGTTATGGGATACGAAACGTCTTCGGCCACAACAGACTGCACATCGATCTGTCCGAGTCGCTCCGGACCACCAATGCCTTCGAGCAGGAGGAAGCAGACCGTATCGCCTATAGCCGGACGGCTGTATTCGCACGACAGGATCGCGTATGCCTCTGTGCCTGAAACGATACTGTCACGAAACGGAATGTCCTCACAATACTGGCTGGCCTCGGTACCTCCACGCGCCGAAAGGATCCGCACCACGCCGGGGGTGTAGCGGATCTTGATGGTCGTGGCACCGCCGGCCTCGATCACGCCCAGCAGCGGGATCTCGCGACGCTGGCCAGCTGCGATGGTGATCGTATCCGGAAGGGTGAACTCTGCGGCGATCGACGGCATGCAGAGCACAACCGCGAAGAGCGCCACCAGTGAGCCTCGAACGGCTGCCAAAATTGTCAGGGGGCTAAAGGACATACGGCGCAAATATACCGCAACTGGCGACCTCATATCTCCTGCATCACGATGACGTCGTAGCCTTTGGATTTCTCACCAATGACGATCAACGTGAAGTTGTTGCCCAGCGTGGCCAGTTGCACCGGCAGCGTGTAGATCCGGTTGCGCGTTTCGGTGTCGAAAAAGTAGTAGGTGCCGCGTCGGTCTTGCCTACTGATCATCGGCTCGGACACTCCGCCGATCGGCACGTCACGGGCCAGCACGTCAGCAAGCTCACTGGTGGCGATCGAGTCCACCGACACCGTGAGCCGTGGAATATCCTGGGTGGCGTTGACCACACGTCGAACGGTGCGTCCGGCCTGTGGCACAAGGGGCAGTGTTCGAAACTGGAACACCTCCGGCTTGCCGTTGGGCAAACTGTAGACCATCAACGTCCTGTCGGCATTCCGCATGACGATCTGTCCCTGCGTACCATCGATCTCGAATCGGTCGTCGGCCTGCTCCAAGCATGTCGCAACAGTATTGCCAAAAAAGAGCCGGCCATTCGTGACAGCCGATCCGAGGCGGAATGAGACCTGTTCACGTCCAACGGCGCCATTTACAAGGGTTACAAGCGAGGCATCCTGCGTATTGCCGACACTGCTATTCGAAGCATCCTGCTCGACGATTGCCACTTGCAACTCGCCAAGGCGTTCATGCAGGATCAGGTCATACGACCGGTCCGGCTCAATGTTGACCGTTGAGAGGCGCAGAATACGCGTGGGGGTAGACTCCGATGTGATGGTAATCGGCATTGGGCCCGGATCAAGTGTCACCGGCGCGGAAATGCCGCGCACACCGAGCCTTTGGGCCAGCGTGATGGCCGGCTCGATCCCACCGATGGCTGTGGCGGAGCTGCGCGTACTGGTAGATACTCGCACGTTTGGCGTGGTTGCGGCAACGTGGACAACTCTGACGACGGCCTTACCGGCCGAGCCGATGGGTCGCTGGATCGTTGGCGCCACCACCATCATCCCACTGGCGCCGGAATCAGCCGTGATGACACTGAACACGTCACGCACCACAAGTGAAGTGCTATCGAGCAGCGACGATCCCGATGCAAACCGCACTCTGACCTTGTCGGGCACCGATGTCTGACACGTGGTAACGGCAACCCGCTCGCTGATGCGGCGACCATCAAGCCCCTTTGCCAGAGATACAGAGAGTTCCGGCATGTCCGCATCCACCGCACTCGAGCCGAGATTCACAACGCGAACATCTGCCGTGCGACTGGCCACTGGCGTGAATGTTCTCAGGGCGTTGCTTGACAAATCAGATTCTTCAACGAACATCAGTCCGGGTGAATCCCCCGTCTCAGCGGCATGAACCACGAGCGAATAGGTGCGGCGCTCCTTCAAAGGTGTCTCAAACGTGCCGAGTACCGTTGTCAAACCGGCCTTGTGCTCAATGAGTGAAAGCACCGTGTTCGACGGATAGACCTCGGTGAACTGCGACGTCTGACGGTGTAGCACCGGCACCGACACCAGCAGCGGACCACTTGGGCAACCAAGGCGGAGCTCGTATGATCTCGAAGCATCCGGATGCATGTTCAGCAGCCGAAGCTGGGCAAATCCACGGGCCGAGGCAGTTGTGCTGGCGTTGGCGAACAAGACCGTATCGAAATCCTGCGGCTTTGAACGGCCGGAGACAGCATAGAGGTTGTAAGGCGTGTTTGGAATGAACGGCACACGGCGCGCCGAGCGAAACTCCACGTCATTGTCCCGCAGGATCTCAATAAGTGTTGAGTCACCGGGTGACTGAACAGTGTCACCAAAGGCAAACATGGGAACCCGACCAGAGGCGAATCCCTCTTCCATGACCAGCCGACGCTGCTGCCCATCGGGGACGAGGTTGTAGAGTCGCATGGTAATGCGACGGCCTCCGGGAACGGGATTTACGATGTTGGGATCCTCTTCGGCACAACCGGTCAACAGAATGACCGAGCAAAGGAGTCCGAAAAGCGCGTGACGAAGAGTCATGACAGCAAGTTGCGATATTTTTGTCTGTGGAAGAACGTCTGCATAGCCTCATCGACCGTTTTGCCGAAGTAGAACAGTCTCTTAACGACCCGCACACCGTCAATAACCCGACACTGCTGCGCGAGGCCAGTCGCGAGTACAAGAGCCTCCTGCCTATCATCACAGCCGGTCGCTCCTACCTTGGCGTGATGCAACAGATCCGCGCCAATCGGGCGCTGATCGATGACGCATCCACCGACTCTGAATTGCGCGACCTGGCCTATGATGATACTCGTGCTCTTGAAGAACGGCGCATTGAACTGGAAGAGAGCCTTACCGTTCTGCTGATCCCGCGCGACCCGAACGACCTCAAGGACTGTATCATGGAGCTTCGAGCCGGGACAGGGGGCGACGAGGCCGCGCTCTTCGTGGGCGACCTGTATCGGATGTATCAGCGATACTGTGAGCGGCGGGGCTGGACGATCGAGCCGATCGACATGACGGAGAGTGAGCGAGGGGGCTTCAAGGAGATCACCTTCGAGGTGCACGGCGATGAAGCCTATGGCGTGCTGAAATTCGAGAGCGGCGTTCATCGCGTTCAGCGAGTTCCGGAAACCGAGGCGCAGGGTCGCATCCATACCTCTGCCGCAACGGTGGCCGTACTTCCCGAGGCGGAAGAGGTCGACGTGCAGATCAACGAGTCGGACCTGCGCATTGACATCTTCCGGTCAGGGGGCAAGGGCGGCCAAAACGTCAACAAGGTGGAAACGGCCGTGCGCTTGGTCCACATCCCCACGGGCATCGTCGTGCAATGTCAGGACGAGCGTTCCCAGCTCAAGAACAAGGACAAGGCCATGAAGGTGCTGCGCGCCCGACTGTACGACCTTGAACTCGAGCGTCAGCAGTCCGCCATCGCCGGCGCTCGCAAGGACATGGTCCGCTCAGGCGACCGATCCGAGAAGATCCGCACATACAATTGGCCGCAAAATCGCGTCACCGATCACCGTCTGGAAGGTGAGGCAAAGAACCATCCCCTGCAGTCGATCGTCGATGGTGACCTAGAAGATCTCATAACGTCTTTGCGCGTCACGGAACAGGAGTCGCACCATGGCACTTAAAGATCGAATCAAGCAGCGGTCCTTCAGCTCCGCCCAGCAAGAGGCAATGCTCAGCATCCTCACCTGCGCAGATGCACTCAACCGGCGAATGGAGGAAGTGATCGCCCCCTACGGGATCACCGGTCCGCAATACAACGTGCTTCGCATCCTGCGCGGCGTACATCCCGAAGGTCACCCTCGACACGAGATCACCTCCCGTATGATCCAGCAAGCACCGGATGTGACGCGCCTGATTGACCGCCTCATTAAGCAAGGCCTCGTTGTGCGCGGCAAAAGCAACGAAGACAAGCGCCTGTCCCTGACGTTCATAACTGATAAGGGGCTTGACCTGCTCGCGTCAATCGCTCCAACCCTCCAACAGTTCGAACGCCACCTTCGCAATACACTGTCCCAGTCCGATGCCGCTGCCTTGGCAAGGCTCAGTGATGTGTTGCGAGAGAGTCTGTAGGCCCGTCATCCCGGCGTAGGCCCGTCATCCCGGCGTAGGCCCGTCATCCCGGCGTAGGCCGGGATCCATCTTCGTCGTCATCCCCACCACCCTTGGCGAAGAGCGCACCTAAAACCTAAAACCCAAAACCTAAAACCCAAAACCTAAAACCCGTCAAAGAGGAATATTCCCGTGCTTCTTCCACGGGTTCGTATCGTTCTTTGTGCGAAGTCGCCGTAGCGCCTTGATGAGTTCTTGGCGTGTCTGTTGAGGTTCGATGACGTCGTCCACATAGCCGCGTTCGGCGGCTTCGTAGGGGTTTGCAAACTCCTGGTTGTACTGATCCTGAAGTTCCTGCATACGCGCTGCCTTATCGTCGGCTTTGTCAATGTCTTTACGATACAGAATCTCCACAGCCCCTTTCGCACCCATCACGGCGATCTCGGCGGTTGGCCAGGCAATATTGTAGTCGCCGCGGATGTGCTTGGAGTTCATCACATCGTACGCTCCGCCGTATGCCTTGCGGGTGATCACGGTCATCTTCGGAACGGTGGCCTCGCAGAAGGCATACAGCAGCTTTGCACCGTGACGGATGATGCCGCGCCATTCCTGGTCCGTGCCCGGCAGGAAGCCCGGCACGTCTTCGAAGACAACCAATGGGATGTTGAATGCATCGCAGAAGCGGACAAAGCGAGCCCCCTTCACCGAGCTGTTGATGTCGAGCACGCCGGCAAGCGAGGCCGGCTGGTTTGCAACGATCCCGATGGGATGACCATCCAGCGTGGCGAATCCGCACAGGATGTTTGTGGCGTACTCGGCGTGCACCTCAAAGAAGTCTGCTTCATCCACCACCTCGCGGATGACATCTTTCATGTCGTAAGGCGTATTCGGGTTTGCCGGAATGATGTGACGCAGACGCTCACACGAGCGATTGGCAGAATCGTTGGTAGGTCTGACAGGGGGCTTTTCACGGTTGTTCAGAGGAACAAACGACATTATCTTTCGCACGGCAAGGAGTGTCTCGACCTCGTTGTCGAAGGCAAAGTGGGCAACGCCACTGCGCGAAGCATGCGTATCGGCACCGCCCAATTCTTCGAAGCTGACCTCTTCGTGCGTGACGGTTTTGACCACCTCGGGTCCGGTCACAAACATGTACGACGAACCCTTTGTCATGAACACAAAGTCCGTAAGCGCAGGAGAGTACACAGCTCCACCGGCGCATGGTCCAAGGATCACGCTCAGCTGCGGCACAACGCCGCTGGCCATCGTGTTGCGCAGGAAGATGTCGGCGTAGCCACCGAGCGCCACAACGCCTTCCTGGATGCGTGCACCACCGGAGTCGTTCAGTCCGATCACCGGAGCACCGATCTTCATGGCAAGGTCGAGAAGCTTGCAGATTTTTTCAGCGTGCACCTCACCCAACGATCCACCGAAGGTGGTGAAGTCCTGCGAGAACACGCAGACTGTGCGTCCGTGAATCTGCCCGGTACCGGTCACCACGCCATCGCCCAGCGGACGCTGCTGTTCCAGCCCGAACTTCGTTGACCGATGGCGTGCCAGCATGTCCATCTCGCTGAACGAGCCTTCGTCGAGCAGCACGTCAAGCCGTTCGCGGGCCGTGAGCTTCCCCTTGGCATGCTGCGCCTCGATGCGCTTTTGCCCGCCCCCTAGCAGGGCCTCGGCCTTGAGTGCACGCAGTTGGTCGATCTTCTCGTTCACGGCTTTCTCCTTGGTTCAATCAGGGGTCGGACGGCTCGAAAATAGGCAGTAATTTGCCCCCTATGATTCATCGCCTCATCCTTATGCTGTCGGCCCTGTTCTTGATGTTTGCCGTGTTTGGCTTCGTCTTTTCCTATGGCGCCTATCGGGGCGACAATGTCGACGTGGGAATGGGCAACCTGGTTATGGGGCTCGTAATGATCGGAGCAGCCGTTGCCACTCTGCTTACGGGACTTCGGCTGCAGAAGAAGTTCGATGCGCGGGTCGAAGCCGCGATCGCTTCTCTTTCCGGCTCAACAGGTTCGTTCGAAGCCCAGCAGTTTGCCACCACTCTCAACATCTCGGTGGATGATGCGCGAGATGTACTCGGTAAGCTTGCCCGCGCCGGGAATTGGAATTACGAGGAACTCGGTTCCTACAACGCCCGATACTTCGTCAGGTAAGGGGCTTGCGCTTCATTGCCAGCTTCCCCTCGACGCGTTTGAGGAGCTCGTTGGGTTCTAACTTCAGCTTGCCGGCAATGTGAAAGATGGCCAGCAGATCAGGCGTTCGCTTGGCAAGTTCAAGCTTCGACACATACGAACGATCAAACGACGCGTCATCCTCCAGGTCGCTCTGCGTCAGCCCTAATTCCAGTCGTCGCTCCCGAACCACGAGCGCAAATGCCTCCACAGGATCCGACGGAACACCGTAAGGAAGCTGTAGTTCGCGCAGTGGACGAGGCATTTGACAAGCTAAATCAAGCCGCCTGCACTGTTTAGGCCAATTGGCCCTAATTGCGATAATCTTGTCCGTTCGTCTCGCCCCCTTCCCGCGAAGCGTCCCGCCGCAAGGCTTCCCGCCGCAAGGCTTCCCGCTGCAAGCTTCCTGTAGCTTCCTAAAATCGGTTGACACTTTTTAGTGTTATTCCTGCCATTGGTAGACAGGGGTTGATTGTTCCTGTTTGGGGTTGTCAGACGGTTTGTGAATCAGCGTGAGAACAGGTCATTGGTTCT
>VERF01000007.1 GCA_018882895.1 Candidatus Kapaibacterium sp. | reverse complement strand
CGTGGTTCACGATCCAAACATTTCTGCCCAGCTCACCCTCTACCGGCAAGCCGAGTCGAAGGGTCGGAATCTGTGCCAGGGTAGGCATTGAGATCAGCAATGCCAGCATCGTCAGCATTCCGGCATAGCCTCTTGGCATGGATTTCATAGTCTGTTGCACGAAGCCTCCTCCCACCCTCATTCATGTTGTGGCAAGAATATGCACCCTGTGCACTCAATTCACACCTCAAGGCTAAAGCGAGGCTGCAGTTACTCCACGTAACCGGTTCTTTACCTAAATGTTATCGCTAACGGGATTAGCTTACGTCCATGAACATCCTCTTTCTCTGCACCGGAAACTCCTGTCGATCTCAGATGGCAGAAGCATGGGCTCGGGCGCTGTTGCCAGGTCACGTTCACGGCTACTCTGCCGGCGTCGAAGTGCACGGTCTGAATCCCTTTGCGATGCAAGTCTTGAAGGAAGCCGGTATTGACACATCACCGCTGCGATCAAAGCTGGTGGAGGAACTCCCCTTGATGAGCTGGGACCTCGTCGTGACCGTGTGTGATTCGGCACAGGAGCGGTGTCCGATTCTTCCGGGGACGTTTCGCCGAATTCACCATTCCTTCGACGATCCGCCTCGGCTTTGCAAGGGGCTTTCCGACGTCGAAGCGCTTGTTGTGTATCGTCGCGTCAGCCAAGAGATTCGGCAGTTCGTACAGTCACTCGATCTATCAATCGAACGGAAAGCTGCGGAATGAGCATCATAGATCGGTATCTCACTGTATGGATTCTGCTGGCCATGGCCATTGGCATCGGTCTTGGGGCTCTTGTTCCGTCGTTACCGACCGCACTCGAAGCAATGCAAACTGGGACCACCAACATCCCGCTTGCCATCGGACTCATTCTCATGATGTATCCGCCCCTTGCCAAAGTGCGCTACGAGCTCGTAGGCGAAGCATTCCGTGACCGGAAGGTTCTTGCTCTATCACTGGTGCAGAATTGGGTCATTGGCCCCATCCTCATGTTCGCACTTGCCGTTCTGCTGCTACCGGATCAGCCAGAGTACGTTCAAGGATTGATCATGATCGGTCTTGCACGGTGCATTGCCATGGTGATTGTGTGGAATGACCTTGCGTGCGGGAATCGTGAGTACGCTGCCGGACTCGTTGCATTCAACAGCATCTTTCAAGTGCTGTTCTATGGTGCCTATGCCTGGTTCTTTATGACGTGGCTTCCGCCGGTTCTCGGCTTGTCGGGCGTGGATGTAGCCATCCCAATGTCAGACGTCGCGGTGAGCGTGCTGATCTACCTTGGAATACCTCTGGCAGGGGGCTTTCTTACGCGCAAAGTGCTTCGCAAATCGAAGGGAGATGGTTGGTATGATGGCGTGTTCGCCCCAAAGATCGGACGCATCACTCTCGTTGCCCTCCTTGCAACCATCGTATTGATGTTCAGCATGAAGGCCAGTAGCATCGTTGCCGTTCCGCTCGATGTTGTTCGCATTGCCATTCCGCTCACGCTCTACTTTGTCGTCATGTTCTTCGTCAGCTGGTGGCTTAGTAAGAGTATGGGTACTGACTACGAGCGCACCACAACCCTCTCCTTCACGGCAGCGTCAAACAACTTCGAACTCGCTATCGCCGTTGCAATCTCGGTCTTTGGCATTGCTTCCGATCAGGCCTTCGCCGCCGTCATCGGCCCCCTTATCGAAGTGCCCGTCATGCTCGCCCTTGTGCGCGTAGCCTTGAGACAGCGCAAAAACCCCAATGCGTAGTTGTTGCGGCACGTCCCAGGCCTAACACCAAGCCTAATGCTGATCGCCACAACAAGACGATGCCCCAGTAACCTGTAATCCGTAATCCGTCCTCCGTAATCTGTCCTCCGTAATCCGCAACCTGTCTATATTCGCGCCCCGCGAAACTTTTAGTCTGGAATGATGTTTTGGGCTAGCGGCCAAAACGACTCACTTGCAAGGAAAGGGAACGAATGTCTGTGCAAAGCGCGAAAACATTGATCATTGGAGCAACAGCCGGAACGGGACTCATCACGGCGAAGAAGCTGATTCAACAAAACGAACCCGTGCGAATCATCGCTCGAAACCGCCTGAAGGCGGTGCAACTCTTCGGCACATCCAATACAGAGATCGTCATCTGCGACATCACGAAGCCCAACGACGCTCTTCGTGACGCATTCAAGGGAATCCAGCGTGTGATCTACACCGCGGCCGTTCCGCCTCGTCGTGCCTCCGAAGAAGAGATCCGTCAGGTTGATTTTGAAGGATTCAACAATGTGCTCGCTGCCGCCAAGTCGGCTGGTTTCAAGGGCCGCTTTGTCTACCTCACGACGATGGGTCTGAACCACTCGTCGTTCCTGATGAAGATCCTTGGAATGATCAAGCCCGGAATCGTGCAGTGGCGCCTGGCTGCCATTGAGGCCCTTCGCGATAGCGGACTGACCTACTCGATCGTCAGGGCCGGCCTCTTCAAGAATGCAACTGCCGGCAAGCGTCAGGTTGCCTCTCTCGAAGAAGATCGTCCGCTCACGATGGGTACGGCAATCAGTCGCAACGACACGGCAGGTGTGTTGATCCAGGAGTCGACAAAGACGGATTCGCGCAACTCAGACGTTGTCGTGTACTGGCAGAAGAAGGCCTCGTAGTGCTCCATCAGGGGCAGGTATCGCACCCGCACTCGTGACCTTTGGCCTTTTCGAAACACTCGCGTCCCTCTGATACACTGAACCACGTTATCGCCGCCGCACCTATCACGTCGGCATACGCGAATGACGTCAGTTCGAAGACCAGTGCTGAAACAAGAACGGAGATGCTCATAAAGATGCAGACCATAGTGCAATTGGCATCTGCCATGAGTGGCGTGCTTTGAAGTTCTCTGGCAATGGCACGTTTCCGTCGCACAAGCCAGGTCATCGTCAGAATGCTCACTCCACCAATGACCGCTCCCCAGAATGTTGACTCTGGTTTGTGACCGGCTGTCACCGATGCGGTGATTGAAACAATGAGTGAAGCCGAGAGAAGATAAAAGGCCCATCCCGTCACGCGCAATGCCGTCTTTTCGGCCTCTGTCCGACTCGCTGGTCCATGGTATGCAAGACGTCGTATCATGAGTAGAACGCCTAAACCGGAGATTGACTCGATAAAGCTGTCGACTCCGAATCCGAAGAGTGCAATGGTTTCATCGTTGGCTCCCGCCCACGTTGAGAACGCGCCCTCCAACAAATTGTAGAAGATCGTGATGATCGCCAGTGTGCGGGCGGTTGCCCAAGCAGAGGAACCATTGGCTCCGGCGATGGTACTGATATCACCAGGTCGCATTGTCACCTTTCCATATTCCGGCCATTATTTCGGCTCGGCAACTTCGTTGCAACAGCCCACCCCTGTAACCTGTAACCAGTAACCTGTAACCTGTTTCACCACACCACCTGGTACTGCATCACAACTTGTGTGCGCCGCATACCTTCGACGAGTTCGCCGAAGGGTGACTCTAGCATTGACAGACCGTAGGTTGGGCGGTTCTGCACGTCAAGCGTGAGCCGACTTCGCAGACCATCCAGAAGCAGCGAACATCCTACATGATAGATGTCCGTGCGGCGGCCCTCGAGTCTCTGATACCAAGCCTGCGTCGTGCTGACGTATGGCATGAGACCGTTTTGACCAAGTACCCTCGGAAAGTACACACCAAGGTGTGAGTAGATCACCGTGCCGGTGCCAAACATCGGAAAGGCATTTCCGAATGACGGACCGAACGAGGCAAGGGGCTTTATCTGTGTGCTGTCAAGTCCGGTCTGGCTCGCGGTTCCGGGATTCATCACGCCATTGTAGCGAAGGTAGTTCCTACCGTAGTTGTTGCTGAACAGGCCGGCGTATGCACTGATGGTTGTGCCGTTGCTGTTGATGGGTGCATCGTACATCGACTCAACAGCCATCAACGTCATGGCTTCGTATACGGTGTCGCCCCCTACCGCACGCCACATTGCACGTGGCTGGTGCATGATACCAGCGGCAATGTTGAAGACATTGCGCTGACCATAATACGTGCCTGCCATGTTCGATACTTGATGGGGCTCGTGGTCGCGAAACTGATAGATCACGTAGGCCTGCTGCTGCAGACTGTGGCCGACCTGGGCAAAGTTGGCAGACGAGCCAAGGGGCAACTGCGGATTGCCGTTGGTTGTGATCGGAAACGGGTCAGAAAGTGCCACGCGATAGTCGATGGGGCCGATCTGACCGCGAGCGGTCAGGCTCAGCTTGCGGCCGAAGATATCTATCTGCTCCACTGTTGCCTGACCAAACACGGGAATGTCCGCCGTCGGCATGGCAATCACCGCCGGCTGGGAGTAGCGGCTCAGACCATTGACAAAGGCCAAACCTGCGCCCAGCTTGAGCTCGTTGTGGTCGAAGGCCCGATACTCGGCGAATACATCATGAAAGAACGCCTGGATCTTGCGGTTTCCCGACGAGGCGAAGTTCGTATTCATGTTGTTGAAGCCGTAGTGCAGGAAGAGCGTCGTACGCTCGTTCACCGTGCAGAACGCCTGCACTCGGGCGCGTCGGATGCCAATATCGAAGGTGTTGTCGACGGGAGCCCCTTGCTGCATTGTAAACGGGTTACTCTCGTTGTATCGGGCCCAGAACTGACCGAATATCTGTAGCTTGATGGACTTCGATGAGTCGCCAAGATCCTGCGCCTTCGTGCGGTGCGTAACCGACAAAAACACCACGATGGTGAAACAGAATGCAGACAGCGCTGTCTTTAGCATCGGGAAAATTAGGAATTCCAATGCTCACGGCTCTTGTCGTCACAATTCTCATTGTCACATGCTGCACTCCTGTCGAGGATGGGGGCACCCTCACCGTGAAGCAGGTTGCGGAAATGGTACGCAAGGATACCAGTGTCATCCTGGTGGACGTGCGTACACCCGAAGAGTACGGGCAGGGCCACATCAAAGGCAGCAGATTGGTCAATTACTACGAAGCCAATTTCCACTCGCAGCTTGAGACTTTGCCCAAGGACAAGACCGTGATCCTCTACTGCCGATCTGGTCATCGCAGCGGTGAAGCGCTCAAGTTTCTCGTCTCGATTGGCTATTCTCGCGTCTTCAATATGATCGGAGGCATCATCGCATGGCGAAAGGAAAAACTGCCACTCATCGGCCCATCCTGATCTGTTGGGCGCTCTGGGTCGTCGCCTGCGGCTCGTCGTGTCAGAAAGGCAGCAACACGCCAACGAGTGAGGTCAGGAAGCCGGCTGCTTCCGACTCGATCTTCGTTCCCCCGGATACGTCCACGATCCCTCGCAATGCCACGGGAGACATGATCCGCTACGGACGCGAGCTCCTGGTGAACTTCCCCTACTACCTCGGACCCAAGGGAACGGTGGGCAAGTACGGTGGCAACGGTCTCGGTTGCCAGAACTGTCACCTCGAAGCAGGTACGCGGCCATACGGCCTCAACTACTTCTCGGCACACGCGCGATACCCACAGTACCGAGCACGGGAAGGCAGAATCCTCACCTTGGCCGAGCGCGTGAACAACTGCATTGAGAGACCCCTCAATGGTCGCCCAATGCCCCTTGACAGTAAGGAAATGGTCGCCATGGTCACCTACATGCAGTGGCTCGGCAAGAACGTTCCGGTTGGGGGCAACGTCCCCGGTGACAAGCTCAAGGACATAGCCCTGCTCGACCGGCCGGCCGATCCGGTCAGGGGGCGGGTGGTCTATGAGAAGCACTGCATCCGCTGTCATGGCGATGACGGCCAAGGCGTACTGAAAGAGGATGGCATCGCCTACGTGTATCCACCGCTATGGGGGAAGCTCTCCTATCAACCGGGTTCGTCGATGCATCGGCTTATCAAGTCGGCCCAGTTCATCAAGTACAACATGCCGAACGATATCGCCCGCTGGGACAAGCCGGTTCTGACCGATGAGGAGGCATTCGACGTGGCTGCGTATGTGAACGATGACAAGCTGCATGAACGTCCACAGCCGAATCTCGACACCGAATATCCCGTCCTGAAGGAAAAGCCGGTCGACTACTACTGGCCACCTTATGCGGATGGGTTTGCGCCGGATCAGCACAAGTACGGACCCTTCAAGCCGATCATTGACTGGCGCAAGAAGAACGGACACCCAACCGGCTACTGATCAGCGGTCAACGATCACGCGGTGGGTGAAGGTGCGTCCGAGCTGGTCTTCGATCACAACGACGTAGAGTCCCGCGGCAAAACCGCTCACGTCAAGTTCTCGGCGTGTTCCGTCTGCCGCCTGCCACAGCACCTGCTGTCCGGTTGCGGCAAACATCCGGATCGACCGAAGCCCCGAGCCCACATTGACGATGCTCAGAACATCCCCGGCCGGTTGTGGCATGATCGACACGGGCGACATCTCCTCTGGTTGGTCGTCAACCGATGTGAATGTGACGATCTCCACGAACGTGGGAGACGTCGAGGAAAGAGCCATGTAGGGGGCTTCCCGCGGCGATATGCGGATCTGGAAGTTCTTCGAAACGGGCGTCGATACCGGAACCTTCCACAGAAACCCTTGTGCTCGGGCCGGGATGGAATCTTCGATTGAGGCGATCACATACTCGCCCAGCATAAGGTCTATGGCCACACTGCCCAGCAGATTCGTCTGCCACGAAATGATGTATGAGCTGTCATGCATCCAGCGCACGTCAACATCCGGACGTGTGAGCGTCAGATACGGGCCGTCAATCAGAAAGCTGTCAATGGCCGACCACTGGCTCCACGACTCAAGAGTCTTGGCCCTCGCGCGCCAGTAGTATCGTCCGGGTTGGCCCCCTGCCGGAAGCACAACACGATCATCGGCATTGATACTGTCGAGCACAAGGGAAGCAAACGACGTTGTGCGCGACACGTGAACATGCAGCGAGTCGCTGCGTCCGGGCACGCTCACACGCAAAGCATACGCCGAATCACCAAGTACACGCCTGTCAGCGATCGGATCCTTCAGTTGTGGAAGCCTCGGGGCGCCGGGATCGGTCGCAGGCACGCCGAAGACAAACTCTCCTGCCTGTGCATTCTCTACAACGAGCTCGCGCGAAACAGCGTCGAAACGAGTTGTCAGCATGGTGAATTGTCCACTGTCGATCTGCGGACGGTAATAGACCATGCACTTGCCGGCATCCCGTCCCAGCATCAGCGTGTCAACCTGGAACCTCATCGTCATCCGGTGGTCCTTGATTCCATCCACCGTCACATCAACCCGGGCCTGTTTGAGCAAGGGGGCTTCCCCGTCCCACAGCGGGTTCTTCGGTGACCATTGAAAACGTCGGGCCGTGGTGACGTTGTAGAAGTATGAATCCAGTGTTGTGAACTCTGCTCGCAGACCCACGAATTGAGTTCCGCGGTAATAGCGATACGTCTCACCCTTGAGCACGTCTCGCGCAACGGCCGTTGCGCTGGCTCGGCCCGTTGGCCATGCCGGCACCTTGGTGGCCCGGTAAACGAACATCTGCTTAGGGTAGTAGGCTTCGAAGACCACGTTGCCCAACGAATCCACCTCTGTCACTCCCGGGGAGCCATTCGTAGCGCCACTTCCCCATCCGAGCAGCCGGTGTCCGCCTTCAAGCGTCTGCAGGCCCCCTTGAATGCTCACGTAGATATCGGGTGTTGGACGGTATTCCCAAACCATCCGACAGGTCTTCTTTTCCTCATCTAACTGATACTCCACACCCCGCGAATACTGCGGGTTGTGCTGCGTTCCGTTGTCGAACAAGGAGATGTTGCCGTTTGGCAGACGCCGAGCATCGTGCTGATAACTGAAGTACGTTGGCGCAAGCTCGGGGTGGTCCCCTTCAAACGTGAATTGGTTGCTCTTGCCGCCAAGCTTCCACATCACCTCGCCGGTGCGACGGTCGATCTTTATCACCTGCGACATGTGGCGCATGGAAACGATCCAGTTGCCATCGTCATCGATCCAGAGTGAGTTGTTGTGACAGTACCTGATGGCCGGAGCCGTGAGGTCCTCATACGAATCGGTGATCGGCAGATGGTCGAGCGCGCGCCACTGTGAAACCACGTTACCTTCAACGTCGAGCTCCTGAATGATGGCCTGCACAACATTCGCGGCGGGATGCCCCCCAGGAACGACCTTGCTCATGTCCACCGTGACGTCTTCGGCACCCAGCAGGATGCGATGACCGTTGGGCAGCATGTGAACATCGTGTTGAGTGGTCAGATATCCCGCGCGCCTCTGATCGAGTCGCTCCTGCTCTGCGAACAGCGTATCAACGATATACACACCGGCCGGTACCGAGGCTCCGGAAAAGACCACTAGTTCGGAGTAGCCGAGTCGGCCATCCGGAAACACCTTGAACTCGAACGGATAGTTGGTGGTCTTGCCCGTTCTGATGACGCCGCCGTTGACGTTGTATGCGCCGAGATATGAGCCGAAGGGGCGGGGCGACACCCGACAATTCGGCGCCAGCAGAAGAAAGCCGGGCGCCGGCGCAATGTTCGTTGTGACCTTCAGTGGCGCAAGATCAGACTGCGCCATGGCAGAGATCACCGAGGCCAGGGCGGCGCAAACAATGAGCAAGGGGCGAACCATCTGCAGAAATTACGCACCTCCGGCGACGTGCCACCAGCCCCCTTACAGACTGTCGCGGTTACGGACCAAGTACTGGCGGATAGAGGTAAGCCCACTCTCAACCCCTCGCATCTTCATGCGCAGATCTGTTTCTGCCTTCAGTGAGACCAACCCGAGCTTGAGCGGACGTTTGGCCGTCTGTGCCAGCTCTGACGTGGACACCCTTCGAATCACGCCGGGATCGAGCTTGAAGAACTCGGCAACCTTCAGAGCAAAGTCATAGCGAGAGAGAAAATCAGAGCCGCCAACGTGATAGATGCCGGTGCGACGACTCATCCCTAAACGCATAATGGCCTCAGCAAGATCGTCGACATATGTCGGATTGCCGATCTGATCATCCACCACGCGAATAGGCGTATCTGCATCGAGTGCATCAAGCACCCAGCGAACGAAGTCGGGACGTTCGCGTGGCGGACCATAGATGACGTTCGTGCGGATGATCAGGGAGTTGGTGTTTCCCGAAACACAGATGTTCTCACCGGCCAGCTTGGACTTGCCGTAGTAGTTGATCGGATTCGGGACAGCTGTTTCCGTGTACGGTCCCTTCGTCCCGTCAAAAACATAGTCCGTTGAGATGTGAACCATCTTCGCGTCCAGCACACGCGAGATGCGCGAAAGGTTCTCAACGAGCGTAACGTTCAAATCCCAAGCCATCTGCCGCTCGGTCTCGCAACGGTCAACATTCGTCATTGCCGCAAGATTGATGATCACGTTCGGCATGGCCGACATGATCGATTGCTTCAGAGCGTTCTTGTCGCGCACATTAACTATGTGCATCTGCACGCGATCATGATCATACTCAAGCGGACGCGACGAGATCAGCTGCAACTGAACATCGGTTTCTTCAAGAAGCATCGGTATAAGGGCCGCGCCCGTCGTACTGCCTGCACCAACGATTGTGATCATGAAAGCCAAATTACCGACAAATGTCAAGTCGCACAGGTTATCCGCGCGAGACTGCGTCACACCCCAACCCAGTACCTCGTACCTAGTAACTAGTACCTCGTAACTAGTAACTAGTACCTCGTAACTAGTACCTCGTAACTAGTAACTAGTACCTCGTAACTAGTAACTAGTACCTCGTAACTAGTACCTCGTAACTAGTAACTAGTCACTAGTAACTAGTAACTAGTAACTAGCACCTTCCTCCCCTCACCCTCCCCAGCCGGCGCGGTCGAGGCTGCGGTATTGAATGGCTTCTTTGACATGGTCCGATCTGATTGCTTCGCTCTGCTCGAGGTCTGCGATTGTACGGGCAACCTTGATGATACGTGTGTAGGCGCGCGCAGAGAGTTTCAGTGCGTTCATGGCGATGCGCAGCATGGAGGTGGATTGCTCATCGAGTTGGCAGTATGACTCGACCTCTTTGCTGGACATATCGGCGTTCTTGAATAGATGGTGTTTGCCATTGAATCGCTGCTCCTGGATCTGGCGAGCAGCATCAACGCGTACGCGGATAATTCGCGAAGACTCTCCTGTTTCCGATGAGGAGAGGTCTTCGACGTGCACCGAGGGAACATCCACGTGCAAATCGATACGGTCGAGCAGAGGGCCGGAGATCTTGGCCATGTATCGCTGTACATCCTGCATCGAACACTTGCACTCTCGTCGGGCGCTGCCGTAGTGTCCGCACGGACACGGATTCATTGAGCACACCAGCATGACGTTGGCCGGATAGTCCACCGTCATCCGCGTGCGCGATATGCGGATGCATCGTTCTTCAAGGGGCTGGCGGAGAACCTCAAGAACATTCCGCTGAAACTCCGGTACTTCATCGAGAAACAGTACGCCGTGATGCGCCAGCGTTACCTCGCCGGGCCGCACCACCCCAACGCCCCCTCCGACCAGAGCCGCATCACTGATGGTGTGATGGGGTGCTCGGAAGGGGCGCTGCGTTACCAGAGGCTGTCCGGGGGGGAGGAGGCCGGCAACGGAGTGGATGGTGGTGGTCTCCAGCGCCTCTGTGAGGCTCAGAGGCGGCAGGATGGTGGCGAGTCGTTTCGCAAGCATTGTCTTGCCGGCACCCGGTGGACCGATCATGATCATGTTGTGTCCGCCGGCGGCAGCGATCTCCATGGCGCGCTTGACGCTGAGTTGGCCCTTGACGTCGGACATGTCGATGTTGTGGCGCGCCGATTCGGCTCGGAACACCGCATTGATATCGAGACGGTGTGGCTCCAGCGGAGCCGAACCAAGCAGGTGCATCACCGCCTCCCGCAGGTTCGTTACGCCAAACACCTCTACCTGATCCACAACCGCCCCCTCATCAGCGTTTGCGGCAGGAACGACGATGCGCTTGATTCCCTTTCGCTTTGCCATCATGGCAACGGGGAGAATACCTCTTGCAGGACGTATCTGTCCGTCAAACGCCAGTTCACCCAAAAGCACACAGTCGTTCAGGTCGATCGGCGCCATCAGGTCGAGCGCCTGCAGAATGCCAATGGCAATGGGAAGATCGAAGGCACTCCCCTCCTTTCGCACGTCTGCCGGCGCGAGGTTCACCGTGATGCGTCGAGGATCCCACATGTAACCGGAATGGTGAAGGGCCGCCACGACGCGCTCGCGTGACTCGCGAACCGAACTGTCAGGGAGGCCGACAATGTTGAAGGACGGGAGCCCCGTCTCCACCGTCACCTCTATCTCTACCGGAAGTGCACCAATCCCAAACACCGACGCCGAGTGCGTAGCAGCATACATAGTTGTCCTCTCGAATGAGTTACCGGCACCGAACCGAATGGTCCAGGCCCCTTTCGAGAGTCTATGTGCGAGATGTCACGTGAAACGTGACATGTCATATGCTCCTCCCCATACCTTTGCACGTTATGGCAGCAGTAAAAAAACCAAAATGGTATGTGGTGTGGGTCGGAAGTGCTCCGGGCGTATACAGCACGTGGGCCATTGCCGAGAAGCAGATCCACGGTTTTCCAGGCGCGCGGTACAAGTCGTACGAGTCCAGAGAAGAAGCCGAAGCGGCCTTTGCTCAAGGTAGCCCGCCGATGGTACCGAAGGGTGCAGTGAAGAAGCCTCGCGTGCAATCGCACAATGCTAAACTCCCAAGTATATCTGTCGATGCCGCTTGCGATATGACCACCGGCGTGATGGAGTACCGAGGTGTCGACACTGCTACGGGAGGTGAGATATTCCGCATGGGACCCTATCAGGGCTCATCGAACAATCTCGGTGAGTTTCTTGCTATCGTTCACGCTCTGGCTCATTGTCAGGCAAAGGGGCTCGTGGTTCCCATCTACTCCGACTCCCGCACGGCACTGTCGTGGGTGCGCAACCGAAAGATCAAATCCACCGTCCAGCGAACTGCCGCCAATGCCCCGGTGTTCGACCTCATCGATCGCGCGGAACGATGGCTCTCAAACAACAACTACGCAAACCCGGTCCTGAAGTGGGAAACCTCCCAGTGGGGCGAGAACCCCGCGGACTTCGGCAGAAAGTAGACCAGGTTTTGGGTTTTGGGTGCTAGGTTTTTGGGCAGCTCGTCCCTCGTCCCTCGTCCCTCGTAACTCGTAACTCGTACCTAGTAACTCGTACCTAGTAACTAGTAACTTGTACCTCATGACAATCCCCATCTCTGTTCTTCCCCACGCCGCAGACCTTCCCCTTCCCTTCTATGCCACGGAAGGTTCGGCTGGGATGGACATCCATGCAGCCGTTGATGAGCCCCTTACATTGGCGGCCGGAAAAGTAATCCTTGTTCCTACGGGGCTTAGTGTTGCCATTCCTGTGGGCTTTGAGATCCAGGTGCGATCGCGCAGCGGGTTGGCTGCAAAGAACGGCGTATTCGCGTTGAACTCACCCGGAACCATCGATAGCGACTATCGCGGGGAGATCAAGGTGATCCTGGCGAACTTTTCGGATGCCGATTTCCACATCGAACGGGGCATGCGAATTGCTCAGCTTGTGGTGGCGCGGCACGAGCACATTCATTGGGAGCTTGTAGAGAGTCTTGATTCAACGTCTCGCAGCGCAGGTGGATTTGGAAGTACGGGAGAGAGATCATGACCATTTCAATCGGTTCGGATCATGCGGGATTCGAGTACAAAGAGTCCATCAAGGCCATGCTTGAGGAGCACGGACATACCGTTATCGATGTTGGAACGAACTCTGCCGAATCGGTCGACTATCCCGACTACGGCCAGGCGGCTGCCGAGCTTGTTCGCTCCGGACAGGCCACCTATGGCGTCCTGGTCTGCGGCAGCGGGATCGGTATCTCGATCGCGGCGAACAAACTACCGGGTATTCGCGCCGCTAATTGCACGAGCACGACCATGGCAACGCTTGCCCGGCAACACAACGATGCCAACATCGTGGCCGTCGGACAGCGCCTTGTGTCGATCGAAGAGGCACGGTCCATCGTGCAGACGTTTCTCGAAACACCCTTTGAAGGTGGACGTCATCAGCGGCGCGTCGATAAGATCGAGCCGGGCGGAGGAGCATCATGAGCAAGACCTTCATGGTCGTCTGTGCTCATCCGGACGATGTTGAGCTCTCGTGTGCGGGCACGGTGAAGATCCTGACGAATGATGGTCATCGGGTGGTCTTCATTGAGTGCACTCACGCCGAACTGTCAACTCGTGGGACCCCTCAGCTGCGTGCCATGGAAGCCGCCGAGGCCGCTCGTATTCTTGGAGTGGATGACCGTGAGAGCCTCGGATTACCCGACGGCGCCATTGAGAACAAGCTCGAACATGTGATGCCGTTGGTTGGCTCCATTCGTCACTGGCGGCCTGATGTAATGCTTATTCCGCCCCCTTCCGAAAGACATCCCGATCATGAGGCCGTCCACGCGATTTCACGTCGCGCCGCATTTCTATCCGGACTTGCCCGTATCGAAACCTCTCGAGAAAGTGTGCCACAAGCGCCGTGGCGGCCCAAACGGATGCTCTGTTATCAGCAGCAGTATGACTTCCCGCGTCACGCCGACGTGTACGTAGACATCACCGAGGTGTTTCACGAGAAGATGGCTTCGATTCGAGCCTTTGCTTCTCAGTTCCACGT
The DNA here is from genome assembly GCA_018882895.1 of Candidatus Kapaibacterium sp. Classification (GTDB taxonomy): domain Bacteria; phylum Bacteroidota; class Ignavibacteria; order Kapaibacteriales; family Kapaibacteriaceae; genus UBA10438. Next base: position 44,427 of record VERF01000007.1, on the reverse strand, counting down.
ACCCGAAGCGTACTCCTCCGATGAGCCACAGACGTTCATTTCTCGTCCGGGCTTCATTGAGGAGATTGAGGCGCGTGCTCGATACTTTGGTGGACGCATCGGCACTCAATACGCCGAGGGATTTCTAGCTGTTGAGCCCCTTGCCGTGAAGTCGTTGGCAGATCTGCTCTGACTCTGCGATTAGCGACGTGATTTGATCTTGCGCTGGATGCTGTCGAGATGCAACTGACGAGTACGACGAACTTCCGCCTCTGACAACACGACCTCGCGGCGGCCTATAGTCTGCATTGCATACATGGCAACTTGGGCAATCTCCGCATCATTGTAGGGGGCTGGCGGCATCGCACGGTGATAACCCTTGCCGGATGAGGAAGGTCCACGCGCCCCGAATGCGATCACCTTCACAAGGTCCGTCGGCTGCTTGGCCCAAACGTCGCTGCGTAGAATGTTGAACGAACCTTCTCCATTTGTTCCATGGCAACGCTGACAGTAATTGCGGTAAAGCCGCTCACCATTGACCAGAGCTGTATCGATTGGTACGGCCATCATTGTTGACTCGCCGAACACCAGCGCTGTAACAAGCAGGAGCTGTGCAGAGCTTCGCTTCATATGATCCCGATAGAACTGCCGAAAAACGTCCGGACAAATCTACACACATCACGGGGCATCGAAGACCATCAGCATTGATGCGTATGGTGCCAACGTCACATCATCTGTGAGCAGGTATTCTCTGCCCGACGGTACGGCACGCACGCGCCTTGACCCCTTCAAGACATCGTCGAGCCGCTTCAACGAAAGGGTTTGTGTCGTGTTGTCGGTGTTGACAATACAGGCAATGATCTCCTTAGAGTTCGCTCGCGTTACGGCATAGACGCCGTTCTCCGGTGTGATGTGCTTCATAGTCCCGGTCTGCATGGCTGTATGCTGCCGACGAAACTGCAAAAGCCTGCGAAGCCATTCATTCCATTGGTCTGCGTCCTTGTTCAGGGGCCGCCCAAATGCCGCTGTATCTCCGGGCCAACCTCCTGGCATGTCCTGCCGTATCGTCCCATGATCTGCTGTGCTGGCAAAGCCGCACTCCGTACCATACGTGATGCATGGAATGCCTCGTATCGATAATAGAAGTGCAAGACCGATGCGGAGCTTCTGAACATCACCGTTCACCACTCCTGCGATTCTCGGCAGATCATGATTGTCGAGAAACGTGACCAGTTCGCCTGGCTTGGCATAGAGGTAGTCCGCCGCGAGCGTGCGGTAGAGTCGCCCGACACCAACGTCCCAACCGGGTTTCTCAGTGAGCACTTCGCGCAACGCGTTGTAGGTCTGAAAGTCTGTTGTTGATTGGAGCCTTGATGACGGGTTGAAGGGGAACTTTTCCAGATAGAATGCCTGCGATGCATGACTATCCACCCATGTCTCACCAAAGATGAAGATCCCCGGATAGACCCGCCTGACCTCCGACGTCCACATGTTGGCAAACTCTTGGTCCGGATACGTCCACGTGTCCACCCGAAGGGCATCGACGCCCGCTTCTTCGATCCACCAAAGGGTATTCTGCAGTAGGTATCGCCGAACATGTGGATTTGTGGTGTTCAGATCCGGCATCATCCTATCGAACCATCCCTTGCGAAAGCGCATCTTATCCTGTTCGGTGGCATAGGGATCGAAGTTTGTATTCTCACGTCCGCTGGTTTGCGTGTACTCACTCCATTGGTTGATCCAATCAGGTGAAGGGGGCTGAACGAACAATCGGTGCTGATCGCCAACATGATTGAGCACCACGTCCATCACAAGCCGCATACGACGGCGATGAAGCTCCTCGGCCAAGAGAGTATAGTCGCGGTTAGCGCCCAGTCGAGGGTCAACCCGGTAATGGTCGGTGATCGCATATCCGTGATAGCTGGTACGAGGCTGATCATTCTCGAGGATGGGGCACAGCCAAAGTGCCGTCACACCAAGAGTATCAAGGTAGCCGACTCGGTCTCGCACTCCCCGAAGGTCTCCACCATGCCGGCCGAGCGGATCCTTTCGATCGACTGTGCTCTGCCGCATCCCTCTGACAACGTCATTTGACGTGTCACCATTGGCAAATCGGTCCACCATGATCAGATACATCACATCGGACGGATCAAGTCCGATTCGCGAGTGATCCATCGTGCGTGGCCGAAGTATGAACTCTGCGGTGTCGGCCTGAGGTCCATCAGCGATGATGCGCACAGCTTGGGCCGGCGCGGCACGGGCAATCGAAAGCGTCACGTAGATGTATCGCTTGTTCTCTGCCGGACGGGCGGCTATGAGAGAGACGCCTTGGCCTTTGACGCGGATCTGGCGGCCGATAAGATTCGACCCCTCGACCAACAATTCCAGTGAATCTACGCCCATGGAAGCCCACCAGTGCGGTGGGTCAATCCTCTCGATCTTGGGCCCCCCCGAGAGAATCAGAAGTGCTGCCAGCACGCTTGTCAAACCTGTCATCACCGAAAAATCGGCAATTTTCGCCTATGGCACGTGTCGAAGCTGAGACCTATCACATTCCCGTCATGCTCTCTGAGTGCATGGATCACCTCCGCATTGCCGGTAGCGGCGCATACGTCGATGGCACCTTGGGAGGGGGCGGGCACACCTCAGTCATGCTTGAACGCTGCGCTGATGGGGGTCGCGTCATCGCATTTGATGCCGACGAAGTGGCAATTCAGCATTGTCAGCGCCGGTTTGCCGATGAGCTCTCTCGGGGCGAGCAATCACGGCTTCGATTGATCCACGCAAACTTCTCAACGATGCGTGAACATCTTCAGCCTGCAAGCGTCAATGGTGTGCTTCTCGACCTGGGCGTGTCATCGTATCAGTTCGACCATCATGTGCGAGGCTTCAGCTTTCGTCTCAATGCTCCACTGGATATGCGATTCTCACCGGAAGGTGAGACCGCGGCCGACATTCTGAACAGCCGTTCTGAGGAACAACTATCAACCTTGTTCTACAACTATGGTGATGAGCCTCAATCACGGCGCATCGCCCGCGCGATCGTCCAACGTCGGGCACTTGCGGCCTTCCGCACCACGATCGACTTGCGTGATCTCGTAGTGCAGCACATCCCCCCGCATCATCAGGCCAAGACGATGGCCCGTCTGTTTCAGGCGCTGCGCATTGCCGTGAACGACGAGCTCGCCCGACTTGAATCAACACTGCTTGATATCATCCCGCTGCTGGCACCGCACGGACGGATCGTGGTGATGAGTTATCACAGCGGTGAGGACCGTATTGTGAAGAACGTCTTCCGCGACAATTCTGATCGCCTAGCGATCATTACAAAGAAGGCGATAGAGGCCTCGGAAGACGAACAACATAAAAACCCTCGGTCACGCAGCGCTCGCCTGCGCGTTGCCGAACGACGGGCTGAGTAGTTTTGCAGCATTCTTCTGCAGGCCCCGCACGCATGACCAACACGGCAACGTTCACTCGAACCGATCTTACTACGCTCTTCGGTCACGCCGCAGAGGCCTTACCATCAGACCTGGTTGTGAGCGGCATCAGCACCGACACGCGGTCCCTCGTTGCCGGCAATGCCTTCGTTGCTCTTCGTGGTGAGCGCTTCGACGGGCACGATAAGATCGATGAGGCCATTCGCAAAGGGGCTCGACTGATCCTTACAGAGGACACGTCACGCGTGCCCCCTTCCGTTCCTGCCATTGCTTGTGCATCGACACTTCATGCGCTCGGATCATTTGCCTGGCTACACCGGCGGCGCTTTTCAATTCCTGTCGTTGCGATCGCTGGTGCCGCAGGTAAGACTTCAACGAAAGATGTTGTTGCCCATGTGCTGGCCTCGACGATGACGGTGCTAAAGACCGAGGCCAACTTTAACAATCAGGTTGGAACTCCGCTGACTCTTCTGCAGATGACGGATGAGCATCAGGCCGCCGTGATAGAGATCGGCACCAACGAGCCGGGAGAGATTGAGATCCTTGCGGCCATGGTACAGCCCACACATGGGTTGATAACCAACATCGGCAAGGAGCATCTTGAGAAGTTGATCGACCTCGATGGCGTCGAGAAGGAAGAGGTCGCTTTGTTTGACTTTCTGCGCGATCATCACGGTGTGGCGCTTGTGAACGTCGATGACGATCGGTTGTCGAAGTATGTGCCGACGTTCACGCGGGCGATTACCTTCGGGCTTGAATCCGGGGCCGACATACATCCGACGGTCTCATTTGATGATGAGGTCCGTCCGTCACTGCACATTGTCCACGGCTCCTACACCCTTCGGGCACAGCTTCGAACGCACGGTCTGGCATCCGCCTACAATGCCACCTGCGCTTTGGCCGTTGCGTGGTCCCTTCATGTTCCGGCAGCCAACGTTCAACATGCACTGGCCACCTATCAGCCCCCTGAGTCTCACGGATACGGACGCATGCGGGTGCAGCGGAGCGACGGTCTGACAATCCTGAACGACTGTTACAATGCCAATCCCGAATCGATGGTGATGGCACTCAAGACCCTGCAGCGATTTCCGGCACCAAAGCGAATTGCGGTGCTCGGCGATATGCGGGAGCTCGGGGCTTCCTCCGAGGAGGAGCACATGCACATTCTGAACGATGCCCACCTGTATGCCGATGTTGTGATCATCATGGGTGACGAGTTTCGCCGGGCTGCCGAACGTCTGGACCTACCGCACGTCATTCATGCCGCCGGCGTTCATGCCTGCCATGATCACATCCTTGAGGTCTCCACAGCCGGTTCGGTCGTCCTTGTCAAAGGTTCACGCGGTATGGCGATGGAACAGGTCATAGATTTGCTCACCGAGGGGAGCGGGGAGTAACACCATGTTGTATCAGTTGGCGCTGTGGATCCGGTCGATCACCGATGTACCGGGGATCAACCTTTTCAGCTATGTCACCTTCCGGGCGGCTTCGGCCGCAATTTTTGCGCTTCTAATCTCATTCATCGTCGGACCGCGCATCATCGCCCTGCTCAAGCGACGTCAGGTTGGCGAGCAGGCGAAGGTGGAGTTGCAGCAGGTTGGACTGCACGTCAACAAGGCCGGAACGCCCACAATGGGTGGACTCATCGTGCTGATGGCTGTCCTTCTTCCAACACTTCTCTGGGCCAATATCTCCAACATGTACGTTGTGATGGCCGTCATTGCTACCGGCGCACTCGGTGGAGTTGGATTTCTGGATGACTACCTGAAGGTAGTGAAGAAGTATCCCAAGGGGCTCATCGGCCGGTACAAGATCGTCGGGCAGGTCAGCGTTGGTCTCTTGGTAGGGGGCTGCTTGTACTTCTTTCCCGAGTGGTTTGGCCTTACACATCAGACCAACACGCTCACGACCATTCCGTTCCAGAAGCTGGCGCACTTTGACTTTGGGTATCTCTACATTCCGTTGGTGGTCTTCATCATAACCGCAACGTCGAATGCCGTGAACCTCACGGATGGTCTCGACGGATTGTGTATCGGCACTGTAGGGATCAGCGCGCTGACGCTGGCCGTTATCGCATACTTCAGCGGCAACGCTTTCTTTGCCGACTACATCAACATCGTGCATCTGCGGGGCACAGACGAGTTGGCCATCTTCTGCGCCGCCATCGTTGGGGCGTCACTTGGATTCCTCTGGTACAACGCCTATCCTGCTCAGGTGTTCATGGGCGACACTGGTTCACTGGCACTTGGTGGGGCTATTGGGGTTCTGTGTGTGCTGATCAAGAAGGAGTTCCTTCTACCGATCGTTGGCGGCATCTTCTTTGCTGAGACCGTCTCGGTGATCATCCAGGTCTCGTGGTTCCGCTACACCAAGCGGAAGTATGGCCAGGGACGGCGCATCTTCAAGATCGCCCCCTTGCATCATCATTTCGAGAAGTCTGGATGGCATGAATCGAAGATCGTTACCCGATTCTACATCGTTGCCATCATGCTTGCCATCATCACAATGGCATCGTTCAAGGTTCGATGAGCGCGTCGTATAGTATCGGAATCGTCATCCCGGCCGGTGGTCGTGGCAGGCGGTTTGGTGGAGATCGTCCAAAGCAGTTTGTTGAGCTTGATGGCGTAGCGGTGATCGTGAGAACCCTACAAACAGCCCTCTGCGTCGCCTGCGTCAAAACTGTTGTGGTGGCGGCGCATCCGGATGAACACGCCGAGCTTGCTTCCCTGCTTCAACAGCACGGATGCGCCGACGACCGGTTGTTCATCGTTGATGGGTCCACCGAGCGACACCTATCTGTTGGCAAGGGGCTTTCCCACCCCTCCCTGGATGATGTGGATGTGATCTTGATACATGACGCTGTGCGCCCCCTGGCAAGCGTGAACCTCTTTGAACGGGTCGCCGAGTCAGCCATGAAGTTTGACGCCGTGATACCGGGCATTCCTGTAGCCGACACGCTCAAGCGGATCGATGGCCAGGGTATCATCTCGGAAACAGTCGATAGATCGACAATCCGAAGAGCACAGACGCCTCAAGGGTTCCGAGCCGCTTTGATCCGGGATGTCTATGCCGCCGCGATAGAACAGCAGGTCGGAGGTACCGACTGTTCGACTCTCTGTGAGCGGGTTGGCATCCGGGTTCATGTGATAGAAGGAGAAGAGCAGAACATCAAGGTCACAACACCACCTGACCTTGCGCTGGCGTCTGCGTTGCTGCGAAGTGCAGCTTCTAGCGATACGTAACATTCTCACCGACTGCGGGTTCTTTTGCGTCGACACCCATGCGCGTGTATATTCGCGCCGCTTACCAAATCCTCATTGTAGTATCAAGGATCAAAGATGTTCTGGACGCCCGAGCTTGCCATGTATCTCGAAGATGCACCGTGGCCAGCTACCAAGGAAGAGCTGATCGACTATTGCAACCGGACCGGTGCTCCGTTGCAGGTGATCGACAACCTCACGGAGCTCGATGACTCCGAAGAGATCACGTATGAAGGCATTGAAGATCTCTGGCCTGAGTACGAGGAAGGGTCTGACGACATGTTCTTCTCCGAGGACGGCGAAGGATACGAGTCGTAACGCTCGGTTCATTGCGAAATCACTCCATCACGCCCCGTATGCGCAAGGCATGCGGGGCGTTGCTGTATCATTCTCATCGTGGGGTCGGTAATTTGCGCGCTGTGAACGCAAGGCGTCAATACTGCTGTCTGGTGTTATGGATCCTTGGTCTGCTGGGGGCCGTCGTGAATACGTCGACCGTGCTGCGCGCACAGGACACCTATCGCGACAGTCTGGAGCTTGCCGGAGAGCGCTCACGGGTACTTCAGCTTACTGAGCTCCGCTCAGTTGAGATCGTTGGTTGCCAGCAGACGGTACCGGAGGATCTGCGCACCATCATTGCCTCCCGAGAGAGCGACTACTCTCTGGGCCGGAAGTTGACCGTGTTCTTTGAACAGGCCCTGCGCCGCAATCCGGCAGCGCCGCAAGTCATCCTTCGGCGCCTCACCTCGATCCGTAAGAGCTATGACGAGGAGCGTGTCTTCTTTGAATTGGCAGTAGCGCAGGATGACAGTGTGACTCTCCTGAACTACCTCGTGCAGAATGGCTTCCACAACGCGCAGGTTGACTTTGGGTACGGGTACAATCCGGAAACGAAGCTCTTTACACTGCGATTTCTGATCAATGAAGGTCATCGCGCAAAGATTGATACGCTGGTCATACGGGGTCTCGATACGGTCGACCCCGAAGTGCGCCGCCTAGCCCTCGAGAGTGTTACCATCCGCAAGGGAAGCCCCTTCTCGGAATCACTGATCGAAGAGAATGCACGCGCGGTAGTGCGCGAGCTGCAGAATAACGGCTACTACAAAGCCAAGCATGAACGGCCGTTAGTTGGCATCAGTCGAGACGGTGAGCACGATACGGTGGTGGTGGTGGTGGTTCCTGGACGACGAGTTCGGGTTGAAAGCGTCGATTTTATCGAAAACACAGACGGACATCCGGCGGTGACGCAGTCAACACGTCAGCGACAACTGGATTTCGCAGCCGGTCAATGGTACAGCAAGGAACTCATCGAACAGTCTCGAGCCAACCTCATGGGGCTTGGCACATTCGAGATCGTTCTCATCGATACGATTGCGCATGATTCATCCTATCGGGGCTCTGATAGTAGCGTCAGACTCAGGGTTTTCACGAGAAACTCAAAACCCTACGACGTCGGGGTGAGCGTTGGTCCCTACCAGACAGCGATCGACAACTTTCTCAACTTGGGTATCGCAGCCACAGCGCAGTATCGGAATGCATTCGGAGGTGCTCAGGTTGCCTCGATTTCAATGCAGTACACGCTGCAGGACATCTCAAGATTTGCACAAGGTCAGCAGCTTGAACGCGAATTCAACAGCTCCTTCATTCTCGCTTGGCCGAACCTGGGTCGACTGTTCTCCCAGCGCGTGGGCCTTACAACCTCTACGTTCTATTCAAACCGTCAACTCATCACCCCGTTCCGACTCGAAGCATTTGGTGTCTCGGCGCAGGCGCCAATTGCCTTTTACTCGCACACGTTCTTCAATGCGATTGACCTGAACGTAGGTATCGATCGGCAGATACCCATCAACTTTGACTTCGCGATCAACTCGGCCTATGATGAAGCAGAAACTGCCGAGGACACGGCCCTGGTACGTAGCACCTACAATCAATTTCTTGTGCTCACCAACTACCTCACACAGTCCAAGTCCTTCTTCACAGGACTGACGGCAGGTTTCACTCTACGAGGGGATCATCGCGACAACCAACTCAATCCATCGGCTGGTACGTTTTCCAGCTTTTCTTTGGAGTGGGGCTGGGGGGCCGGTAAATACATACGCGGACAGGCGTTTATATCGAGCGCCGTTCCTGTTGGCAATCGTCTGATCGCCGCTGGAAAGGTCAAACTCGGCCATATCGAACTACTTGATTTCGTTCGCGGTGATTCCATCCGCAACAACACCTACGTGCCCCTGGATCGACAGTTCTTTGCCGGTGGTCCGGCCAGCATTCGGTCGTATCCCTCACGCCGACTTCATGATCCAAAGTCGGGGGTCATTGGCAACGTCGATCCGGACGAATCGATCATTCTATCGAATGTTGTCGGTTCTGGTTCATTGATCGAACTTGGCTTCGAATTGCGGTACACACTACCTCGTCCACGCGGTGTCGACGAGCTGTGGGCCGGAATCATCGAGCGCAGCGGTTTTACTTTGTTCACCGACATCGGAAACGCGTTCAACCGCTTCACCACTGAACTCTACGGGAGTGTGACGCCTAGAGACCTCCTCTCGGGAAGCGTTGTGGCAATGGGTCTCGGATATCGTTTCGAAACCCCGGTTGGCCCCTTTCGCGTCGACTACGCCACGAGCGTGTACGATCCACTTCGCTCCGAGGGGCGATGGATCACGGATCGTTCTGGCGTTATGCTCTCGGGCAACTGGCAACTAAGTATCGGTATCGGTCACGCATTCTGACGCGATTACTCAAGGGGCTTTACTTGACGTCGCTGCTTGCGACAATGCGCGTTCCCATTGCATCTATCGAAGCTCTGTACATGCCGCTTGTGTTGAATGGCATGGCTACACGGCCGGCTTTGTCGACCACGATCATACCACCGTGACCGCCCATGGTCGTGATCTCATTCATTATTCCCTCAGCAGCAGCATTCGGGTCCTCACCAAGATGCTCGATACGCGAGATGACCCTCGAGGCGGCACTTGTTCGGAGGAAATACTCGCCTACACCCGTGCATGATATGCCGCCGTAATTGTTGTCAGCATATGTGCCTGCTCCGATCACTGGCGTGTCCCCAATCCTGCCGGCGCGCTTTCGAAGAGTACCACCGGTTGATGTTGCCGCAACGATATCACCGTATGAATCGAGAATTACTGCTCCTACAGTGCCGGAAGATGGGAGCCAAGCACCAACGTCGTCGCATGGAATGAAGTAGTCCTTCCCCACTACGTCGCTGCCGGCCGCTGATGCAAGGTCATCGACCTCCTGCCCTGCAAGAAAGACGTTTGGTGTGTGTTCCATTACGTATCGGGCTACACGGATGGGGTTTTTCAGTGTACGAGCAACTGCAATGGCTCCGGCCTTGCGATCGCGTCCATGCATGATCGAAGCGTCCATTTCTATCAGGCCATTCGACGTTGGAGATGATCCCCTGCCCGCGTGAAACAGACCGGAGTCTTCCATCGCTTCGACCGAGATCATGGCAACATCCAACGCTGAGGTTCCGGATCGCAGACGTCCGGCCATGGCTTCGAGAAGCGTGGCCATGAATATCTCTGCCTCTTCTAATCTTCCCGAACCGCGATAGCGGGCGAGGTCGCCCGCACCTCCATGTAATGCCAATGCAAAGGTGGCCATTTACGTTGTGATCTTTCCGATGATTGAATCGTGAAGGTTCTCATTCGTTGCCTTTGATAGAAGAATGAGTATTCCTTCCGTTACGATGTGGGGCTGATGTTCAATGGTCAAACCCATGCTCTTTAACACGTCGACCACGGGTGTCGATTCACCTCCGGTGATCACCACCGGAACAGCCTTCTGGCCCATGTGTGTGGTGAACTTTGTAATTGCTTCACGCAGGCCCCCTACCACCGACATGGTTATCCCTGACATCAGGCACTGTGCGGTATTGATACCAATGGCGGTAGATGGCGGGGTATAGGTCATCTCAGGGATTGCCGCTGTCTGCTTTGCCAGACCAAACAGTTGGGTGGAAAACCCTGCGAAGATCACACCGCCAAGAAAGTGTTTGGACGCGGATACGGCATTGACGGTGACGGCTGTGCCGCAATCAATGGTGATCAGCGGTGGAGCAACGTGAGACAATGCGCCGATCGCACCCAGCATCCTGTCGATGCCGGCATTCTCAATTTCCTCAAGTGACAACTCACTTTGATTGCGCATCAGAAGAGTGTGGGCATTGAGAACGTGATGACCCGGGATCCGCTGCAGGACTTTTACGATGGCGGTCGTTTGTTTGTGATTGACGCTCGATAGACCGATGAGATAGCGCCGTGTCACATGGTCACGAAAATGTATCTGCACATTCTTTTTCCATTCCTTGTCATATGGAAACGAAAGGTGCACGTCGTCGTGATGGATCTTCACTCGACTATTGCCTACGTCTATTGCGGCAATGCCGTAGGTCACATTGTTGAGTTCAATCAACGTATCGGATACTGTCGCCATTGTCAATGATCCTCTTGGTTTTATCGCCGTTGTTCATCACCACGAGTCGACCAATTTCGTCGACGTCGATCATTTGCCAGAGACTGTCGTCTTCTGGTAGCTTCAAGACTCGATGACCAACCTTGAGTTCTTCTCTCCAGTGTGAATACACACGGTCGACATCTATCATCTGGAAGTGTTCGATGTTCGTTCTCAAGTCAGAAGCCACCTGTTTCGGTTCGCGGCTTATGCCCAGTCGCATTAATGACGTTGTTGGTTGTCCTATAGTCTCCGGAAAGGACTCCTGCAGAACATTGATCCCAATTCCGATAATCGTGCTTTGGCAATGTGAACCAACGAACTCATGTTCAACCAGGATGCCCGCGAGCTTTGACCATCCGTTAACATCACGTCCCTGAACATCATTGGGATACTTACAGCGGAACTGGTCTGCATGCCCGTACAGCCGAAGTGTGGCCATAACAGCAAGACAGCCCCTAGCCATGTCTGCTGCTAGATCCCGTGTTGGCCTGTCGCTCTCATTTCGGAACCCGAACGAAAACAACACGCTCTGACCCGGAGCATCGTACCAATCACGACCCCGACGCCCCCTACCAGACGTTTGATGATCAGCGGTAACCACAACTCGGTCGACGTCTCGAAGAAACTCCTTTGCAACGTCGTTGGTGGACGTCACCTGGTCGAGATGAATCTGTATCGCTCCGGCCATTTCACTCTGTAAAAGAGTTTACATTGTGCAAACAGTTAAAAGATCTGCGTACAACATACCGCCATTTTGCTTTTATGTCTGCTATTTTGTGCGGTAGTTATGACGCCATCCACATCAGATACGATATGCGCACTTGCGACTCCACCGGGTGTTGCCGGCTTGGCTATCATCCGTGTAAGTGGTCCTCGTTCTTTTGCGATCTGCGATGCTTTCTTCAAGGGCTCGGTGTCTGCTGAGAACGCTCACGATCATACCATCCACTTTGGTTGGTGGGGTGAAGGCGAAGAGCGCGTCGACTCCGTCACACTTATGATCTATCGTACGCCACGATCGTATACCGGCGAAGACGTCGTGGAGATCGGATGCCATGGTGGGTTGTTCGTGTCGGACCGGATCATCTCAGACATCCTAGTGGGTGGTGCGCGTTTGGCTGACCCTGGTGAGTTCACCAGAAGGGCCTTCCTGAACAGGAAGCTGGATCTGGTTCAGGTGGAGGCGGTGGCGGATATGATCCACGCCGAATCTCATCGAGGAGCCCAAGTGGCCGCTCGGCAGCTGGCTGGTGGCTTCACACATCGTCTTACCTCCTTCCGAACAGCTCTCCTGGAGATCGTTGGACTGCTTGAACTGGAGCTCGATTTCTCTGAGGAAGACGTGGAGTTTGTTCCACGGGATAGTCTTCGCGCCCGCCTGTTAGCAGTTGACCACGAGATACGCCAAACGGCATCGTCCGCTCAAGCGGCCAGTGTTCTGCGTTCCGGGTTCCACATCGCGGTCGTAGGGTTTCCCAACGCAGGCAAAAGTTCGCTGTTCAATGCCTTGCTCCTTCGTGACCGGGCCATCGTAAGTGATATTCCTGGTACGACACGGGACTATATCAGAGAGTCGCTCCTGATGGATGGCTACACCGTCCACCTTGCAGACACAGCCGGTCTCAGGGAGACAGCCGACACAATCGAGCTCGAGGGGATAGCAATAACTCGATCCCTGATAGAACAAGCAGATCTGGTGATTGTACTGAACGACATTTCGCTCGGATTGCACCATTCTGATCCGTTGGTTCAAGACGTTCAAAGGCGATATCCCGACACACCCATCCGGCTAGTCCACAACAAGATCGACGTCGTTGACACCGCAAATGCCCCCTTCCACCCCGTCCTTGCCTGCTCAGCGAAAACTGGCGCAGGGATTGATTCTCTTCGCCAAGCAATTCTTTCCGTCGTTCGCAGCAGCACCACGAACGTAACCGACGTCCTAGTCAACGCCCGCCAGGCCACCCTCCTGTTGGCTATCTCGGACTGTCTCGCATCCGTCATTGAAGGCCTCGACCGGCACGCAAGCAATGACGAACTCGCCGTCGACCTCCGCACATCCGTCCGACTTCTGGGCGAGATTACGGGTGAGACGTGGAATCCAGACGTTCTGGACACTGTTTTTTCTCGTTTTTGCATTGGAAAGTAGCTGCATGACCACCGATCTGAGCATCCGCCCGCTCGAACTTGTCGATTTCAACCCATTCCTCGAGATACAGAGGGAGGCCCTGCTCCTGTCTCCCGAGCTGTATGGGTCGGATTACGAATGGTTTGAAAGCCTTTCGATTCTGTCGAAAGAGCAGCGGTTTGAGAAGTACATGAACTTTCCCTACCAGTACATCCTTGGAGCCTTCGCCCCGGATGGCTCTATTGTCGGGATGATCGGTTTTACCAGCGAGACCCAGCTCAAGACCAAACACAAATGCCGTCTATGGGGCTTGTTCGTTCGGCCTGAGCACCGTGGGAGGGGCCTTGCCACCCAACTCATCCAGTCTGTGTTGGATACCGCCCACAGCGTGCTAGACATAGAACAGGTACAACTTTCCGTAAGCACACAGAATGAAGCGTCCTACGGACTCTATCTTCGCCTCGGGTTCACTGTGTTTGGAACGGAACTGCATGCGATGAAGATCGGTAGCATGTACGTCGACGAATACCTCATGGTGAAGTTTTTGAAATAGTGTTTCACGTGAAACACCAACACTGAGAACGTTCTTCCGCTAAACCGTAGATTGTACTGTTCCACGTGGAACAAAACGCTGGAACACGGTTTTTGCCCTCTTTCAGGTCGAAACGGTCCACTTATGATGTCTAACTTCGATGTTTTGGTCATCGGCGGAGGTCACGCCGGTATTGAAGCGTCCTGCGTGGCCGCCCGTATGGGTGTCTCGGTCGGGCTTCTATCGATGGATCCTCGCACAATTGGTCGCCTTTCTTGCAACCCATCGATTGGTGGCAGTGCAAAGGGTCACCTGGCGATTGAGATTGATGCATTGGGAGGGGTCATGCCCCGCATAGCCGACGCAAGCGGGATTCAGTTCAAGCTCCTGAACACGTCCAAGGGTCCGGCCGTTTGGTCGCCACGATCCCAGAACGACAAGGATCTCTACCCTACTTTCGCCCAGCAACTCCTTCGTCACCACCCTGGAGTTACCATCATCCCGCGAACGGCAGTCGAAATCTTGGTACAGGGAGACACGGTTCGTGGGATCAGAACTGCCGCGAATGAGGAGATCACCGCCACATGCGTTGTTCTTTGTTCGGGAACATTCCTGAATGGATTGATGTGGACGGGTGATACGTGTGTCTCGGGTGGCCGTGTTGGCGAACGTTCGGCAGAGATGATTTCCGACCTCTTGGCGAGCCACGGGTTGGAAAAGGGTCGACTCAAGACCGGTACTCCCCCTCGAGTGTCAATGGCTTCGATCAACCTTTCGGGGTTAGAGCCACATAACGGCGACGAATCCCCTCGCCCCTTTTCGATCCGGACTCATCGAGTAAAGAACAGGCTGGCATGCTATGCCTCGTCCACCAGTGAAGCGACCCATGATATTCTGCGGGATGGCTTCTCCCGGTCACCCATGTTCACAGGCAGGATCAAGGGTGCTGGACCTCGGTATTGTCCATCGATCGAAGACAAAGTGGACCGGTTCTCGGATAAGCTTTCACACACGATCATACTTGAGCCCGAGGGACTAAGTACCGATACAGTCTATGTAAACGGTTTCTCAACTAGTTTACCTATAGACATTCAGGAGCGGGGCCTGCGGACGATCCCAGGTCTGGAACACGCCGAGATTCTCCGTCACGGATACGCCGTCGAGTATGACTTCTTCTTCCCCTATCAGCTCACGTTTGGTCTTGAGACGAAAGCTATCAGGGGGCTCTTCTTTGCCGGTCAGATCAACGGCACATCTGGTTACGAGGAAGCTGCCGCTCAGGGATTGATAGCAGGTATCAATGCGGCACTACGCGTTCGGGGTGAAGGTACATTCACCCTCAAAAGGTCGGAGGCATACATCGGTGTGATGATCGATGACCTTGTGAACAAGAACACCGAAGAGCCGTATCGCGTCTTCACCTCGCTGGCGGAGTATCGATTGCTCTTACGCATTGACACGGCTTACAGCCGACTCTCGAGATATGGACGAGCCATCGGCAGCATCGACGAGCCCACGTGGAACACAATCTGCAGGAAGGAAGAACTGACTCACCGCCTGGATCGGTTTGCAACTGCTACCAAGGTCACACCCCAGTCTGCAGAACCGCTACTAGTGGAAGCAAACGAGGACGTGATTTCAGAGACAACGACGCTGCGGACTCTGGCGAGGCGCCCGAATGTTTCGTTGGAAAAACTACTTTCAATCTGCGATGACGGGGCAATGACCGCCATCCTGGATGAGCATAAGGATGTGATCCACCGCGTCGACACATCGATACGATACGAAGGATACATTGAGAAGCTCCACCGCGACATCGAACGATTTCGTCAACAAGAATCGATGATGATCCCTGATAGCTTCGACTATCGAGCGGTGCAAAGTCTCTCTACGGAAGGACGCGAGAAGCTTTCACGGATTCGACCTTCTTCTCTGGGACAGGCTTCTCGCATTCCTGGAGTGTCGGCCTCGGATGTGTCAATTCTGGCGTTATATCTCCGCTGATGAATGGGGCGAGTGGACCTTACCGCGTGACGAGTACCTGCTTGGCTACCGGCCCGTTGTGCGTCTGAATGATCACGTGATAGAGACCTGGAAGCAAGTCCGACACGTCTGCTCTGCCGCCGGTTCCCTGAACGTCGATACTCTTACGCAGCGCGCCTGAATTGTCGAACAGAAGTATCTGCGACATGACAACATCGCCCCCAACCAGAACCGATGTCGTGGCCGGGTTGGGCCCTATCGTAATCCTATCATTGACAAGACTCTGGACGGAACTTCCTTGATCTATCGTGATCAGGCGTAGGGATTCCTCCGTGACCAAGACTCCTGGCTGAAGGGAGGTTATACGTATTCCGTACCCGGTGCCTTGGGGAACGGAGACGGGTACACGCCAGAGTAGCCCTGAAAGGGGCGCCTGCGCGCTATCACTTATAGTTGCCACAACACCGGAGGCGTTCACGAGCTCGATCTTGACTCTACCGGTGAGATTGGTCTTCCATGTGACGGGATATGATAGATCCTGCGACCATGTTTGAGCCGTGTCCAATCCGGTGAGGGTGATGAAGGGGGTGGCAACTTCGAATGTCTCTTCCCCAGAGAGCTGGGAACGGACGATCTCTACGCCCGCGGGCGTTCTCTGGATTGCCTGAATGTTCCACGTGTACGTGCCGGGAGGGAGCGGTGTGGCCGTCGTAAAGCGGTCTGCTGATACAACGGTATCGAGAAGTGTCTGACCGGTAGCGTTCTTGAGAATGTACCGCAGAGAGGTATGGACTCCCTGAGGGGAGACACGAAGCGTCGGGGGATCAAGACTGGACACCTTGATGCCATCGATCGGTGATAGTTGTCGTGGGACCGTGAGGTTTGTCTCGATAGACAAAGGCGACCCGAAACAAAACTCCCCAACCTGGGCAGTGTCGACCACAAGCTCCCTGGTGTTTGGATTGTACCGGGTGCGAAGGGGCATGAAAGCCCCCTTCCCTATCGTTTCACGATAGTAGACCGTTGTGTTGTTAGGGTCTGCAATGTTGAACCTGTCGACATTGAATCGGAACTCTGCACCGTGACTCTCCATACCCTCTTGGGTGATGGTCATGCGGCTTTGATAGATCGTTCTTGGGGCCGAGACCGCAACAGCTGAGGATCCCTTACCCGACACGAATCGTGGGCTTTCGGGTGACCACATAAAGCGGCGTGCGGTGGTTGTGTTGTAGAAGAACGAGATGAGTGTGTGATAGGTGATGGTGACTCCCACCGTATCCTGTCCTCTGGTATAGGTGTAGGTGTTGGTTGGGAGAATCTCATCGATCAGTACATCTGCAGCATCTCGTCCTGTAGGAGCAAGAAACTTCTCTGCCTTGTAAGGAAACATCATGTTGGGAAGCTCGGCTTCCAGCATGATTTCACCCTTCGAATTGACTTCGCTGATAAGTGTCCGGTTGTTCGATAAAGCAGACCCCCAAGCAATTAAACGGTTTCCATTCGGCAGGGTCTGCATGGATCCCTGAACCCCGGCGTAGAGGTCGGGTGTGTTTCTGTACTGCCAAACAAGTCGGCAGGTCTTCTTTTGTTCATCCAGTTGATACTCTACACCACGCGACCATTGAGGGGTTCTTTGTGAGCCGTTATCGAATAGGGAAATGTTCCCATTACTCAGCCGCCTGATGTCATGTTGGTATGAAAACTCGGCGGGTTCATTGTTGCCGAGCCCATTTTCAAAAGTAAACTGGTTTAACTTCCCCCCGAGGATCCACAATACTTCACCGGTGGTTCGGTGGATCTTGGCAACCAGGGAAGCGTGACGTGCACTGATCAAGAAATGCCCATCGCGATCAATCTCCACAGCGTTCAAATGGAAATATCGGATCGAGGGGGCTGTAAGGTTCTCATAAGAAACGGTCACAGGAAAGTGGTCAAGCGACCGCCATTGAAACACGATCCTTCCGGTGATGTCGATCTCCTGAAGAAGCATTTGTTGCACACTGGCCGCTGGGTGACCTCCAGTCACCATGGGCCGCATATCGACGGTAACATTCTCCTGGAGGATGATAACGCGATTGCCATTCGGAAGGACCATGAAACCGTGCATCGCAAGGTTGTAGGGATTCGCTGGCATGAGCGAATCATACGTAGCAAGGGTTGTGTCGACGAGATAGATACTCGACGATTCACGGGGCCCAGAACCAGCTGACTGAAAGATGGAATATCCAAGGCGACCATCAGGGTTGACACGGAAGTCGAAAGCGTACTCCTTCAGGATCCGTGAAGAAATGGTCTTTCCATCGTTTCCGACAACCATCAATGAGGGGGAAAAGGGAGGATTGTTGACCCTGCTGTTCGGCGCTATGTATAGTGCTCCGGGTGCTGGGTTGACAGATGTCCGAATGGTTACCGGCGGTAGAATCTGACCCTTCGAGGTAAGAAGAGGGGTTAGTACGAGGATGAGAACGTGAAGGGTGGTAAGTAGGGTCTTCATGATTTGTTAAGGGTGATGTGGTGAGGACAAGAAGAATAACCCTATTCTGTCATCTATGTAACAGAAAGAAGTGGTGGGGGGACAAGAATGTAAATTTGCGACATGCTTGACATCAAATACATCCGCGAAAATCCTGACGCCGTGCGTCAGAACTGTGTCAACAAGAACGACGGGAGCGACATTCCCCGTCTCTTGGAACTAGATAAGCATCGGCGTACGATCATTCAGACGGTCGAAGAGCTCAAAAGCACACGAAACACCGTTTCGAATGAGATCTCGGCCTTGAAGAAACAAGGGGCAGATGCTACGGAAAAGATCGCAGCGATGCGAGATGTGGGGGACCAGATCAAGGGTCTAGACGAATCCCTACGGGATGTTGAGTCTGAGATAGAATCCATTATGCTCCTCATACCGAACCTTGCCCATCCGAGTGTACCTATCGGAGCCGATGCGAGTGAGAATGTGGAGGTAAGAAGGTTGGGGACATGTCTCGAGAAGAGTCATCGTGTTGATCATATCGCAATCGGTCAGAAACTCGGAATCTTGGATTTTGAGCGCGGAGCAAAGGTCACAGGGTCTGGATTTGGATTCTATGTAGGGAAAGGGGCTCGCCTGGAGCGCGCGCTGATCAACTTTTTCCTCGATACGAACACGAATGAGTCAGGGTATACCGAGATCATACCTCCCTTCGTTGTCAATTCCGATTCATGCCGGGGTACAGGACAGCTTCCAAAGAGTCAAGAGGACATGTACCATGCCGAACGTGATGATCTATATCTGATACCTACCGCAGAAGTGCCGATCACGAATTTTCATCGTGACGAGATTCTCGCAACCGATGCTCTTCCGATCCGTTATGCGGGCTATTCTGCTTGCTTCCGTCGCGAAGCAGGGAGTCATGGAAAGGACACCCGAGGATTCTTGCGAGTGCACCAGTTCAATAAGGTGGAGCTTGTAAAGTTCGTACGGCCGGAGTCATCGTATGATGAGCTCGAATCCCTTGTCGGCAACGTTGAAACAATCCTTCAGCGGCTGGGACTAACCTATCGTGTGCTTCTGCTTTGTACCGGGGATATGACGTTTGGAGGCTCCAAGACCTACGACCTGGAAGTCTGGTCTCCGGTTGAACAGAAGTGGTTGGAGGTGAGCTCATGCACGAACTTCGAGTCGTTTCAGGCGCGTCGTTCGAACATCCGGTATAGGGTGGAAGAAACCGGTAAGCTTG
The DNA here is from genome assembly GCA_018882895.1 of Candidatus Kapaibacterium sp. GTDB lineage: Bacteria > Bacteroidota > Ignavibacteria > Kapaibacteriales > Kapaibacteriaceae > UBA10438. The sequence continues at coordinate 24,901 of VERF01000007.1, read as the reverse complement.
ATTTCGTTCACACGCTCAACGGGAGTGGGCTGGCAACGTCCCGGATCATGGTAGCTCTGTTGGAACAGTATCAGACTGAGGATGGTCGTATCAATGTTCCTGAATGCCTGCGCTCCTACTGCGGCTTCGATCATATCTGATGTTCAAAGGTCGGTCAGAATGATCACGTTTCCAACTCGCCCCCTCCAATCATAATCATACTATACTGTTCTTTTCTTGGAGGAAGAGAATAAAGATAGATGATGATGATAGCGTGTGGACAACGTGGAAACTATGTTCTTGCATCACCCCAACGCCCCGATTCTACAACCCTCCCAGAGATACTACCCCCATTCAAAACACTCCACACTCTAGGGGAAAAGCAAACCCGGATAGTTATCTCGCAAGGACAATCCTCTGAAACAATCTCCTTGCAATTCACATCGCGGTGGACGAAAACAAACATGTCCGCGATTTATCCACCTGAATAATCCTCATACGTTGATAGTTCGCGGAACACATCAATTTGGAATTTTCTCTTCTTTGTAAGTCCAAACAAATCGACAATCCACACCCTGTGAAGAGTGTATAACCCGTGTATGATTCTGTGGATTGCCTCGACTTCACCTATTCGCTCCGATAAACGCCAGGCAAAGGTCTACTGTTGCCTTGATACCCTCTACGTGAGTTCTCTCCATCCCGTGTGATGCGGCAACACCCGGACCAATGAGCCCAACCCGGACATCTGCACCAGCGCGAAGGGCTGCAGTACCATCCGAGCTGTAGAACGGATACACATCGATTGCGTGTGGGATGTTGTTCTGCTCAGCCAACCGCACCAGTTCGCTCCTCAGGTGATAGTCATACGGACCTCCGGAATCTTTCGCGCATATCGAACATGAACGTTCATTTCCCTGGCATGCATCCCCCACGACCCCCATATCGATCACGATCATGTCCTGAATACTGGAAGAAAGGGAAGGGGCTCCCCCATGTCCAACCTCCTCGTAGGTTGAAAAGAACAACTCCACAGGGAGGGGCTTATCTGCCTTACTCGCATGGAGAGCTATCTCAAACAGGACGGCACATCCCGCCTTGTTGTCCAAGAAGTGGCTCTTTATGTATCCATTTGGAAGAAGTTGATACTTCGGATCAAACGCAATAATGTCACCAGTTCGGATTCCAAGTTCCCGGATCTGTTCGGCTGACGAGACAGGCTCGTCTACTCGTACATGCATCGTGGTGAGTGATCGCTCTTTGGTTGCGGCCGTGTTGTTGGCATGTGTTGATGGATCATTCAGCAGCAATGTTCCCGTATACACACGGTTATCCAGTGTGTGGATACGCACATAGCCCCCTTCAAAGCTTGGCAGAAGCGGTCCACCCAGAAGGGAGAAACGGAGCGTACCATTAGGGTTCACACCCGAGACGATGGCGCCAAGTGTGTCTGTGTGCCCAGCGAAGGCGATCAATGGGTGTGGTCCAAGTGCACAGCGAACAGCCCCTTTTACGGTTCTCACCGGGGAAAAACCGAGAGAGCGAAGAAACTCCTCAATCATCGCAGCAGCGTGGTGGGTATAGCCGGTTGGCGAATCGATCGAGATGAGCTTCTCGAGAAGCAGAATTGATTCCATGGCGTAGGTTTGTGGTCTTGTAATGTGTCAGAACAAACATACTACCCATATATGGCAAGCATTCAACCATACGATACAACACTAGGCAATGGACTTCGCCTTATTGTTTGTCCGGACCACGCCGCACCGGTGGTCAATGTCACCGTTATGTACCGCGTGGGATCACATGATGAGCGACGCGGCAAGACGGGATTGGCTCATCTGTTCGAGCATCTGATGTTTGACAATGCCGCACCGGACAACGACAAGCAGTATGATGTCTATTGCACCAAAGCCGGTGGATCCAACAATGCATACACGACGTTCGATTATACCACTTACCATATCGACCTGCCGTCGAACAATGTAGAACTTGGATTCTGGTTGGAATCCGAACGAATGAAGTCCTTTCGCATCACTCAACACGCACTTCAAACGCAGAGAAGCGTCGTTGTGGAAGAGATCAACCAGAACGTGACCAATCAGCCGTACGGTGTTTGGCGGCGAGCGCAACAGGAGGTAGCCTTCACACCCGCCTCTTCGTATTCATGGGATGTCTATGGATACGAGCAGGATGTTTCGGGCGTGAGCATTGATGATGCGAAGTCTTTCTTTCAGAATTTCTATCGTCCATCCAATGCCGTTCTCTGTGTGTCCGGAGACGTTACCGCAGATAAAGCGGTCGAACTGGCGCAACGTTTCTTTGGTGATATACCAGACAGCAAAGAAGCGATCGTGAGGAACTCATTCGATTCATCTTTCCGCAACAAGGGTGTTCACAGCGTCGTGCAGGACAAGGTTCCAATGACCGCTGTGTTCATGGCTGCACACGTTCCCGGGTTTCTCAACAGTGAGCTGCTGGACATAGAGATCGCTGCTACCATCATTGGCTCGGGAAAGAGTTCACTACTGCATCAATCTCTTGTTGAAGACAAGCGCATAGCCACAATGGCAGGCGCATACCTGGACAGACGGGCACATTCATCGCTGTTGACGATGTATGCATATGCAGCAGATCCGAGCATTACGGGAGACCAGTTGGCAGAAGCGATTACTGGTGCGTTGTGTGATGCTGACATGACGAAGAAGCATGTTGACGCTGGAATCAACAAGATCCGTTCCTATCACGCCAGCGAACTTCAGAAGGTCAACGGAGTATCAGACGTCGTAGCCTGGACGACGCTGTTCTACAATGATCCAACACGGATGAATACCATCCTCGATGATTATCGTGCTGTAGGAATCGACCAGATCATGGAGTTGAGAAAGACGTGTTGTGATGTGGATTCTCTGATCCGTCTCGACGTAGTACCCAAAGGCTAGACGCCACGCAGGCGCTCTGCTGCCAGAAGTAGAGTTTCGTCTGACTTTGCAAAACATACGCGTAGAACCTTATCCCCAACAGAGCGTGGATTTGTGTAGAACGGTGATAGAGGGATACATGCAACACCGTGCTCGACTACCAGACGGTGCGCGAAATCAACGTCTGATTCATCGGTGATGCCATCATAGCCCAGGAGTTGAAAGTAAGACCCGCTGCAATCCCGTATTGACCAACGCGACCCCCTCATGAGTTCGCGAAAAGTATCGCGCTTCTTCTGAAAGAAGGCCGAAAGGCTCAGATAATGATCTGGTGTTGCCATGTACTCGGCCAGTGCGTGTTGAGCCGGAGCGTTAACACAGAACGATACAAACTGGTGGACTTTGCGGAACTCCTTGGTCAACACAGGTGGCGCCACGCACGCTCCAATCTTCCAGCCCGTCACGTGAAACGTCTTTCCGAATGACGTGATCACAAACGTCCGCTCGCGCAGAGCTTCGTGCATGAAGGGGCTTTCATGCTTCGCCCCTTGAAATGTGATCAATTCATATACCTCATCGCTGATGACGTATATGTTGTGCCTCTGGCACAGCGCTGCGAGTTCCTCAATATCCTCTCGCGTAAGTATGCTGCCACACGGATTATGCGGTGTGTTGATAACGATACAGCGCGTTCTATCTGTTATCGCATCGCGCACGGCGTCCCAATCGGGGGTGTACTGTGGCGTCAACAACGGAACACCTCGAACGATACCTCCCAGAACTTCGATCGATGGTCCGTATGAATCGTAGTTCGGTTCGAGTACTATCACCTCATCGCCTGGACGCACCAAGGCAGCCAACGAACAGAAGATCGCAGACGTACCGCCCGGAGTGATCGTGATCTCCGCATCGGGGTCGACCTTCAGATCATGACACCGTAGATACTTCTCCGCGACACGCTGCCGAAGAAGTTCGACACCCGGCATTGGTGCGTACTGATTCATCCCTACTCGAGAAGCCTCTGCCAGGAGAGTCGACAACACCGGATCGATGGAATAATCCGGGAATCCCTGTGAAACGTTAACAGCCCCTGCCATTTGGGCAAGGGCTGTCATTACAGAGAAGATCGTTGTACCTACGTTCGGAAGTTTTGAGTCGAACATGTGTCCGCCCTCGATCGTTTATGCTTCGTCTTCTTCTTCTTCCTCTTCTTCGAAGATCAACTTCACTCGCTTGGCGATCTCTTCGCCGTCACGATTAAAGCCGATGACGAAGTCGACAGGGTCGCCTTCGCGAAGATCGACAAAGTCAGCATTGAGAATGTCTGAGGAATGGAAGAACAGGTTGTTTGGTGGATACTTGATGAATCCATACCCGTTCTTCAGCGCCAAAACGTAGGATTCTACGCGTTCGGCATCATCATCGTCTTCCTCGAGGTCGATTTTCGGAGCACGGCCTTCGCTCAGTTCCTGCATTTCCCGCGCATCACGCGGAGGACGTGGCTGCGCGTCGTCACGGCGCACAAAGAGATTCTGGACCACCGGATCATCTTGTGTACTCCGGCTCTCGATGAGTTGATGCATCTGAATCGGGTAGGTGACTTCTTCGAGAAGCTCCTGTGAAGTACGCGTCACAACGTGCTTGCCTTCGTTGTCGATGAACTCGAAGTCCCACGAAAGGACCATGACGCGAGCACCCAGGGTGTTGATCTTCCGGACAAGGGGCACATAATTCCCATCCGAAGTGATCAGCACCACAACATCGAACTGCTTTAGAAGGGTCAGCTCGTATGCCTCGAGGGCCATCCAAACATCGATGCCCTTTTCCTCGCGACGTCCACCACTGTGACGAAGTGGGAGATAGTGTGTGATAACACCCTCCCACATGAGGATATCCTCAAATACCCGGTCATAGTAAAGCAGGTTGCCGCGCTGCTGGGCTTCGTTCGCAGAGATTCGCCCGCGGAAGAAGTGGCTATCAACAATCTGTGTGAGGTGAACCTCAGTGTTTTCTGCCGACGCGATGCGATGGCGAATGAATTCGTGCAAGCCCTTGAGGCTTATGCGGCTATTACGCGGATGATTGAACGCGTAGTAGTTGCTGACGTGAAGGAAGTAGTTCCCATCATAGAAGAGGGCTACCTTCGTCAACTTGGTGTTGCAAGGTGAGGACATTGTGTGGTACAGGTTTTGAAATAAACTGGTTCTTTACAGAGACATATCGTGTCATAGTGCGGGTGCAAAACCGACGTCAGAACTTTGCTCCTGCGGCTTCTAATATGCGAATAATTGTTCTTCGTCGATTCTGTTTCGCATACGTCAATGCGCTCTTGCCACCATAATCGATGGCGTGCAGATCCGGTTTGAAACGAAGCAGAACGCGCATCATCTCGTCTTCACCGACTACCGCGAGTAACATCAGCGGGGTGCGCCCTGAATAATCCCGTGTATTTACGTAGGCCTTCTTCTCTAGGAGCTCCTCAAGACAGCCGAGTTGTCTGCTCCCACACGCCAACATTAGAGGCGTATTCCCTTTCCGATCCGGAAGATTGATAAACGCCCCACTCTCTATCAACTGTGTGATAAGGTTGGTGCTTCCCTGTTGAGCGGCCACGTGAAGAGGCGTCCGACCTGCGTCATCGAGTGCGTTTGGCTTGCCCCCTGCCAACAGAAGAATTGGACTGCAACGGTCTCGATTGTGGAAGGCCGCTGCATGTAGCGCCGACATTCCGCCACCGGCTCGAATGTTGGGGTCGGCACCATACGATGCAAGCAGCTCAACCATTGCGCTGTCGTTGGCAAGGGTTGCAAGGATAAGGGGCGTGATGCCCCGCTCATCCTGTTCATTGATCTTGGCCTTGGACTTCTTGAGGATCTTTGTGACGGCCTTGACGTCTGCCGTCTGAACAGCCTCTAAGATCGACTGGGAGTATAACTGTGCCGAGTTGCCATAGATGAGTGCACATACAAGCACGATGGTAGAAGTGATTCGTACCACGGCTCAGAACCCCTGCTTTTGAAGGAAGATGCCTTTGTCGACCTTCGCAAAGAAATCCTGGTAGAACTTCGGATCGCGGATGACGTAGACCTCAACCGGATTCCCCGTGTTGTCGAGGATCTTGGCTTGGAAGTTTGCCCTAACACGGCTGCGCTTACCCTGCTCGGTCACATTTATGCTGACCTCGATCTGCTTGAACTTGTTGTAGCGAAGGTCCTGTTGTTGCTGCTGCCGTCCTCGGTCCTGGTTACGACCAGATAATAAAGTGGCAAAAGCCTCTGTCCAGTATGAATCGCTCGTGTTGGGACGCGTAGACAGTTGGATTTCCTTAGTCGCAGTAAGTAGACCAAGGTCGATGACGGCATTCTTGACAACAAAACCATCGTCCTGCAAGACGTTCAACATCGCCTTCATGATCAGCTTGACGTCGTTGGTGTCAAACTCTCGCGTCTGAAACTCCCGCGTCTGCAACTGCGTCTCCGGCGGTGGGATCCGCGGTGGGCGGTTAATGATGGTGCATGATGACAGGACGAGAGCCAAAAGGGCCGAGGTAAGTCCGATGCCGCAAATGGATGTTCGCATGATCAGAACTTGCTCTGATGATAATTGAACGACGTCACCTTTCCATCCTTGTCGAACGTGATGATCACGGTGAGCGTACGTTGTGTGGTTGCCATCGCGCCGCTCTGGTTCGAAATGCCTCCAAGGATCAGGAAGATCGCACTTTGACCTTCGGAGTATGATGCTTCGGTCGCGATCTTGTCATAGACCCAGACTTCGCGCCCGTCATCTTCCGTTCGCGTGATGTTCGGGGAACCGAGCGCCTGGGCAACCTCGGCAACACCCATACCCTTTTTGATCTCGCGCCGCACGATACCGGCGGTCAGCTCGCGCTCCCGCGTTGAGTGCAGATCGTTCCGATGATCCTGAACGGTCCGGCAAGCGGGCAAACTGAGCAGAGCCACGATGGCAAGCGTGGAAAAGCGAAGAACAGCTGAAGTTGTCGACATGCAAAGTACTCCTGTAAGTGTCGGTAAGATCGCTACAACTGAAACGTCAGCCCTAGTCGAAAGATGACCATTGCGGGGTTGAGGACCTCGGCCCGACGTACCTCGTAATCGAGCGTGGTTTCATCGAGAAGGTCCGCATATGAAACTATGGCCCGTCCGCCGGAAGTATAACGAAACCCGATATCGATTAATGTGCGCTGGAGGGAATTCGGAAGCGTGATGATGTCGGCGATCTTGAAGGAAGCACCGAGACCAACACCATACGTCCATGAAAAATCCTCTTCGCCACCATCTGTGGTGGATGTATCGGAGCCAACGATCCGCCGTACGGTCACATCGGACGAGAAGACTGTTATACCTCCAAAGGCCTCGGCATACGGGTACACCCAGTTGTAGATACTCGGCTGAAAACGAACCACTCCCAGAACCGGCATTGAAAAATTGGAAGTGCTGACGCTGTAACTGCGCTGCGAAGAAGCGTTGATGCTCCGGTCGTTGGACGGGTAAAACGACACACCGAAGGAACCACCGACGTAGAGCGGAATGGGATCGAAGTACCGACCAAACTCAGCCGAGAATCCATATCCGGTGGCGGGAGCCTTGATCGAATCGAGGCTCGTTCTGAAGTCCGCCTGCGCAATGCTCTGCATGTACCCAACATGCCACTGAAAGGCCAGCGCCTGGTCCTTGATCCGCGCAATGGTGGCTGCATCCACATCCTCGACGGGAGCCTCGGCCGAAGAGGGGTCTTCGCCGGCTATTTGGGCAGGTAAATGCCGTGCCGACACCATGACGAATATCGTCAGAAGCAATAGGCGCATACCGCGAAGTTACCATCAGCTAATGAACACACTGCAAAGAGATGGTAACTCAGGAATCAAAAGAGGATGCAGCAGTTTCGCCTCCGTTGATTTCGGGGGGAAGCAACAATATGTCGACAACTTCGCGACGAACCTTTGTTCAGACCGCACTCATGGCCTCGGGCGTGATCATCGCCGGAACATTTCCGGTGGACGCCCTCGGTGGTGTCTCAGGAGAGGTGGTCTATCGTCGGCCACGACTTGATCTGGCCAACGAATGCTCCGTCTGGGCTTGCTGGATCGGGCATTCAACCGTTCTGCTGAAGTTGGGAACTACATGGGTGATCACCGACCCGGTCTTCTCCGATGTTGTAGGACTGAACATCCTCGGCATCCGCATTGGCCCGCGGCGCCACATGCCCCCTGCCCTTTCGGTGGATGAGATACCACGGCCCGACGTGGTGTTGATATCCCATGCGCACATGGACCATCTTGACCTTCCTTCGCTGGAGCTCATTACCCAGCGCTGGCCGAACCAGATTGACGTGATCACGCCGACAAACACCTCGGACATTCTCCGTGACCTTCCCTGGAGATCAGTTGGCGAGCTGGACTGGCATGGCCGCACCTCTCTGTCGGGCATCGATGTGCAAGCGCTCGAGGTAGTTCACAACGGCTGGCGCTTCCCCGGCGAGCCGTGCCGTTCTGCCGGGAATCGCCGCAGAGGCAGAAGCTACAACGGCTACGTTATCGAGTGGAATGGAGCACGAGTGGTGTTCGGAGGAGATACGGCGTATAGTCGGACATTCTCTGAGGTGACGGGTCAGGTGGACCTTGCCATCATGCCCATCGGATCGTATGAGGGATTCCGCCACCTTCACTGCACACCAGAGGAAGCCCTTGAGATGTCGGCCATGATGAAAGCTCGCTCCCTGATGCCGATTCACCACTTGACATTCAAGCAGAGCCCCGAGCCGATGAGCGAGCCTCTTCAGCGGCTCCGTCGGAAGGTGGTTGATTACGACCTGGTTCTGGCTGCACGGCTTCCCGGCAGCACGTACTCACAGCTCGGATAGATCTAAGGGGGCATGCATCGCGTGCAACGAAAACCGGTATGTTGCCTCCCTATTGATGGACTCCCTGTTTCCCGAAGATTCGGTGCCGTCACGAACGGCGTCCGCTCCCGCCCCCTTATCAGAACGCATCCGGCCTCGTAGGCTCGATGATGTGGCTGGACAGGAACATCTGCTTGGTCAGGGGGCTCCCCTGCGGGGCTTTGTCGACCGGGGTGAGCTACCATCCATGATCCTCTGGGGTCCGCCCGGAACCGGCAAGACCACACTGGCCGGGATCCTGGCAACATCCATCGATGCCAACATTGAACGTCTCTCAGCCGTCGATTCCGGCGTGAAGGACCTGCGTGACGCCATGCGCCGCGCCGAGATCCAGCGCTCCAAGGGGCGCCGCACGGTGGTGTTCATTGATGAGATCCACCGCTTCAACAAGGCCCAGCAGGACGCGTTGCTTCACGCCGTAGAGGATGGTGCAATCACACTCATTGGCGCTACAACGGAAAACCCGTCGTTCGAGGTGAACTCCGCCCTTCTGTCCCGCTGCCACGTGTATGTCCTCCGGTCACTTCCGGATGACCAGGTAGCTCGGATCATTGAACGTGCAGTAGCTGACTTTCGCACAAAAGGTGTGGATATCGTTGTCGATGATATGGACTCCCTTCTTCGGCTCTCAGCCGGCGACGCGCGAAAGGCCTTGAATGCTCTTGAGGCTGTGGTGATGATGCATCCGCAGACCACAGATCCTATTCGGGTGAACGCCGCACTGCTGTCACAGGCTGTTCAACGTCGCGTTCTGAACTACGACAAGCATGGCGATAACCATTACGACACGGTGTCGGCATTCATCAAGTCGATGCGAGGAAGCGATCCGGACGCAGCCCTATTCTATCTTGCTGTGATGATCGATGCCGGGGAGGATCCAACGTTCATCGCCCGCCGCATGATCATCTTTGCCAGCGAGGACGTGGGGAATGCAGATCCACGAGCATTAGGCATCACTGTTGATGTTTTCCAAGCCATCGAGCGCATTGGCATGCCCGAGGGACGCATCGTTCTGGCACAGGGCGTTACCTATCTGGCTACCGCCCCCAAATCGAACGCCAGCTATATGGCCATTGATACTGCCCTGGCGAAGGTTCGCGACGGAACCGGCTTCAGTATTCCGATGCACCTGCGCAATGCACCAACAGCTCTCATGAAGAAGCAAGGACATGCCCAGGGATATGAGTATCCTCACACTCATCCCGATCACTTTGTGCGCGCCGAGTATCTACCGGAGAGCGCCCACGGTTCGGTGTTCTACAAGCCAACATCTCAGGGGGCAGAGCAGGAAATACGAGATCGGCACTATGGACGCTGGCCCGAGCGCGAAGAGCGCTGACGAAAACTACTTTTTCTGCTGAGCAGCCTTCGCTTCGGCCGCCCTCTTTGCGGCAGCCTTCTTGGCGCGCCGCTCATTGTAGTTGATGCTCTCCATCAGGTGAACATGTGGCCGAATTACTCCCCGAGCCTTAAGGACGCTGTCGGCCGTAAGGTATCGCTTGATGTTCCGCAGAGATCCGCGACTTTCCTTCGGAACCTGAGAGATCGGGATAAGAGCTTCTTCGACGGACATCGGGTCGGCCGGCAACGAGATGCCAACCGTGTCATTAGAAGCCAACTCTAACCACGGGCCGCCCCTTCGCCGAGCGAAGTTGAAGACATCCAAAATGATCACAGGTGTGCCCGACATTGAAATGTACGTGTGGCGGATGGTGTCCTTGCGCGCTACGCGCACCCATCGGTAGAGCCACTCAGCATCGTCAATGAATTGTCGGATGCACGAGTGCGACACCGGACGTCCGGGCATATCGAACTGATGAAAGGCGCTTCCTGCCTGCAGATGAAAGTTCACCGTGAACGGCAGCTTCCACTCGTCATTCAGTGATGATATGCGAAGCCGCTGACGCCAATAGACCGCATATCGACCCGGGAACGAAGGCTTCCTCTCCTCCCCGGTGTTGCATGCGGCAAAGCGTACAAGTTCCCCGTACTCGTAACAGGCATATGCTTGCCAGGTGTTACTTACCAGAATGATCTTCGGGATGGTGTCGCCCCCTTCCCAATACTGGGGAAACACGGAATACGCCTTCAGATCCTTCATGATAGTGTCTGGCATCACCAGCGTATCGCCAACCCGGAGGTATTGGAAGTCTTTCCGATTGAGCAGGCGCATCACCTTGTAGGCACCACTGACCGTATCTAATGGCGAACACGCCCGCCGAAAACTATCAAGTACCGCCCGACTCGTAAGGGGCACCCGGTGATAGGAGATGCTTCGGTAACGCGACATCAGACTATCGCGTTTGGCTCGGCGTTGCTCCTGCTCGCTCTCAGTCGTCGCGGCTGACGCTGATGAAAGGGGCTCTTCGGAACCGCTTGTTCGTTTCTGCCAGTCCGTGTAGACGAACATCATTGATGAAACGAAAACGATCCCGGATAGGCCGAGAAGCACGTGGGGAATGAATCGACGTCGGGGCATGGAAATGATAGAAGTGCTGACGGGGACAAATCTCGGTAGATTCGTGCTCCATCATGATTTCTCGCCTGATAATTCTTAGCACAATCTGTGCCATGCTTGCAGGATGCAGCACGGAAAGGCCCGCAGACGAACCCCGGACGGATCCGGGAGCTGAAAGGCCGGCGGCTGTACCTGCTCGTGACTACACATATAAGGTGATCGAAACGTATCCGCACGACGTGAACGCATTCACGCAAGGCTTGGTGGTTCAAGACGGTGCGTTTCTGGAGAGTACCGGACAATATGGATTTTCCAGCCTGCGCCGAGTTTCGATCAAGACAGGGAAGGTCGAACGGATAGAGAAGATCGATGCCCGATATTTTGGTGAGGGGATGACGGTACTGAACGGCCGTGTTTACATGCTGACGTACCTCAATCAACAGGGCTTCATTTTTGATGTGAAGACCCTTCGCAAGATCGGCGAGTTTTCGTACTTCGGAGAAGGGTGGGGTTTGACCAATGATGGTTCCCGGCTCTATATGAGCAATGGAACAAGCGTGATCAGCGTGCACGATCCCGACGGATTCCGGGTGTTGCGCTCGATCAACGTTACCCTGAACGGAAACCCGGTTCTGAATCTCAACGAACTCGAATGGATCAACGGCGAGATTTGGGCCAATGTATGGCAGACCGAGAAGATCCTTCGGATAAGTCCTGAAACAGGCATTGTAACAGGCGTCATCGACATGGCCGGGATTCTTCCCACGTCCAGCAAAACACCAACAACCGATGTTTTTAACGGCATAGCGTGGGACTCCGCGCATGGTCGCGTTTATGTGACCGGCAAGAACTGGCCGTCCGTTTTTCAGATAGAAGTTCTATAGCGTCACGTTTTCGACGCAATTCGCACGACGACCGATAGGTACACCATGGTGGTGTGCAACAGTCACCCTTTATCTATCGGAGGTGTCTATGTGGTATCTATCTGTTTTACTTCTGTCGCTGTTAGCTTCGGCTCCGGCTCTGGCTCAATTCCAATCGTTGACAACGTCGCCCTATGATGGTCAGGTGGACGTATCAACGTCGGCAAGTATTCGCGTGCGAGCCCCCTCACCGATCATCGCATCCTCTCTTTCGTCGAGCAAAACCCGCGTGTCCAACGGTCTCGGTCGAAGTGAGCCGACGGTTTTGGTTGTGCGAAGCTCCACGGCATCTTCGCTGGAGCGTCACGATTGGGTCAAGCGCAGCATCGTCGGTGAGCTCAAACAACTCGACGAGTTCACTGTTGAGTGGACGCCGCAACGATTGCTCCCCAAGACCTCCTATCGATGCATCATTCAGGGAATCGTGGTGGAAGGCAAAGGTGGACCACAGGAAATGGCCCCTATCGATCTCGAGTTCACAACGGCTGAAGATGTACCTCGACTCCAGGCCAGCACCATGGACAGCGGCAACGTCGTGCTGTGTTCATCTGTTGTATGGCTACGTTTCACTGGGGCGATCGGCATGGACGTGTCCGCCTACGATCTCCTGGATATCGACCAGCAGAGCGCCGACGGCACATGGCAACCTGTAACGTCTGTGCAGGTACAACGCGTCTCCCCGTCGCTGTTGGCTGCTATGCCCCCTGCCGGATGGACGCCGAATTCAGCGCTTCGCATCAACGTCAAGCTATCGCGACTGACGGGTGTTTCTACGGATGACCGCAGACTTGAATCGATGGTTCGCGGTGCAGCTCGACTGACGGTTCGTCCGGTCTCAACCACGGGCCGTTCAGTTTCGGAAACGATCCTGGATGCTGCGGAGCGTAATGCTTCGGTGGTAACGCACCAGACAGGCGTTGCGCTATCAATGCCTTCGTACGCCGATGAGCGCTGGCGATTTGTCAGGTGGGAGTGCGAGTCGATCTCGGACATCCACGGCAACACATCTTCGTCGATCCAGGCGTCGATCGACTGTTCGGCGTTGCGAGCGTCGATAGAAGTGCGGGCGGTATATGAGTTCCTGGATACGATCGATGTTCTGATCCGCACAGATACATTGGGCACGGTTTTGGTCACCGATCAGGACGGTCGGGAGCTGGCCATGGTGACTGATTCTGCGACGATCCGCGCAGATACGACTGTATCGCGCCTGTTTCTGTCCGCACGCCCCCTGACGGGGGCAACCTTCTCGTCATGGACAAGTTCAATATCGGGGTGCAATTCCATCACAGCACCATCGATCACCGTACCGGTCAGCGCACTGACCGTCTCTTCAAACGGCTCCGGAGGAACAGCGCAGTCGTCGCCCAACGCCGGTCAGGTTGGAACCTCGCTGCAAGTGTTCATCAATCCACAGTTTCAGAAGCTGACGCCACTGGTCGGCGATCGATATCGACTGCGGGCCCGAGTTATGAACTCTCAACCGGAAGAAGGGCATGCGATCGAGGATCACGTTGTGTTCACTACGCCGAACGAGTATGAGGAAACGAAGCGCACGACGCGCACGGTCTGCGTGCTTGCCGAAGATTGCTGGGAGATCGTTGGCTACCACGACGCTGCCACGGGTCCGCCGGTGTGGTTTGACAAGGGGCGACGTGATCTGTGCGTAGATGCCGAACTGCTTGATCCGGAGAACACACTTGTGATCTTTGGCCGACGCATCCCGATCGACGTGCGCATCGAGAGGGTCTTGCTGGCAACGGACAACGACGAGGATGTGATCCTTGATAAATCGCCGCACAGCGAAACGCGGATTGATGTAGACAAGCTTGCGATCATCAACGGCGTAGAGACATGGCTCCCGATGCCGACCGTGATCTGCACCAAGGATGGTATCTCTACGCAGCGAGTGGGACTTCGATGCGGCGACAAGATCAGAATGGTCGTGCGTGCCGCAACCCAGCGCGGAGAGGAATGGCTCTGGTGGTCGGCACGGAATCGATATGCTGTCCCAAGGGAAGCGGAGACGCTTCGAAACGCGCGCGTGTACACGCTGAAGGTTGACGAGTCCATAGCGAACTTCGATGCCACAGCCTGTGACGGAAGACCCCTCGGACACAAAGAGGTGGCCATACGTGCTGCCTTTAGGAAGCGGTTCGTCGTGGAATCAATTGCTCTTCGCGTTCGAATCCGCCAGGGAGATGAACGGTGGAGATACACGTATGTGGAGCGTTGGTATGACCCGCTCTTGTACTACGATTCTGACACTGACGAGCCCAAGGGAGGTCGTCAGGTTGAATACATCGCCCGGCGAGGAACACCGATAAAGATCAAGTTCTCGCGTCCGGTCGACGTCAATTCGATCTACGCGGGCGGCATCGTCGCGGAGAGCTTTGCTAACATTCTTCACACCGACGCGCAGGCTAAGGGGCTGGATTTCACCACAACAAGTAGCGAGTTAGGAAATGCAGTCATCCTTTCGTCGACCGGTCAGTACCTCGACATCGTGGAGTTCGCCGTGTATCAACCCGGTAGTAAACCAATTCTTCAGGCGCTTCATGCTGGGATGATAGATCTGCTCTGTACGACTGGTATTCGATCGATTGACAACGAGCCCCTTCAGGCAATGCAACTTTTCGCCATACGGCGCATGGAGCTTCCTGGTTTCGGCATCCGCGTCACCGATGCAACCTTCAAGTTCGATGGTGATACAGACTACTTCCCGTGGGAAGACCACGGCGAAATGTACCACGCCCTCTTCGGGATGAACACGTCGCCGTTCGGCCCGATCGTCAATGCCGACGGCTTCGTACGCTATCCGGATTGCGGACAGCAGCGCAAGAGCGATGGACATTGCACGAGGGAGTGTGGCGACGAGGGCGATGTCTTTCCATTTGGCGACAGGGAGATATGGGCACAAACGGCATGGATGGACTGGGGTGATCTTGCGTTTGCCCGCATCGGATCCTGGGATGAAGACTGTCAGGACGAAGACCGCTGCCTGGTGAATTCCCTTCGAACGATTCTTGCTGATCTGAAGGTTCGCTCCGATCGATACAAGGGAGACACGCTCGATCCCTCCGAGGAGGATGCCATCTATGATGTCGTCTCCTTAGCCTCGAGCCTCATCTCCGCTCTTCTGCCGGTCTCACAGCAGGATGATCTGATCGGCGAAGTGACATTCCTTGAAAGCTCCGGCAATCTCTGGGGAATGTCAACCCCCACAGCCCCACGTATTTTCCTTTCAGAAGAAAATGCTGATTATCGCTTGAGGGGGCAGTGGTTCGTCTCCCGCGCCGTCGTGCGATAGGTTACATGCTAGCTCTGGAAGCCACTCATTTACCGTTCATTTACTGTTATTGAGTTCAGTCATGAGAACATTCGTAATCACCCTGCTTCTTCTTCCGATGGTACTCGGTTTCGCGGGTGCGCAACCGATGCTGCCTCCGACGACGTGCTACGAGAACATCATTGAGCTGCCCCACCAGCAGTGGGGAGGAGTGATCCCGCAGTGCATGGACACGTTGCGGATCGGCTACACACCTCCAATGGAACCAACCGGCTTGATGTCACCGGGTACATGTGCGGCACTGTTTGAAGTGCTCAGTCAGGGTCCGGTCAAGACGTATCGGTTGATCCCCTCGACGTCGATCTGTGAGAACGTCGATCGCGTGATGGTCGTCCCCGGTGAAAAGCTCGAACCAGAGTTTGACCTTGGAAAGAACAGGACCTATGAGGTACACACATACTGTGAGTACTGGCGAGGCAAGGACTACACCGACACCACGGTCATCTCGTTTCGCGTCACCCGCGGATTTCGGGCTCATGCCCGAGCGATTGATTTCGAAACAGGATTGGAGATACAGGAGGGAACACTCGTCGAGCCTACGGTCGACCAAGCGGTTAACACCGGCGATGCCCCATTCCGACTGAACGCATGGAGCAATGAGAAATACGAATTCATGTACTGGACATGCACACACGCAACGATTCCATATGACATCTACGCTCCGTTTCAGGTCATCACGATGCGATGCTGGCCGGTCAATGTAACAACCGTCTTCAATGCTTTCTTCCGTGCACGAACAACCACCGTTCGTGAGCAAGCACAGAGTGCGACCACAGTCAGTCGATCAGGGACGTCCTTGGTCATTGAGCGCGCAACGCCGGCCTCCGGAGAGATCCTGATCATGTCGGCTACGGGAGAGTTAGTACGCCGCGTCTTGTGGACGTCGGCAATGGAACGGGTGTCCTTAGAGGGCTTGGCATCGGGCGTGTACCTGTGTGTGGTGCACAATGAGCACCACACAACTCACACCCTCATTCACCTTTACTAGGAATCAAACTCATGAAATACTTCATTCAATGCTCCCTGCCACTCTTTGGCAGGGGGCTGGGCAGCTCCGTGCTGCCTCATTCTCTCGTTCTGCTATTTGTTACTGTGTGCAGGGTCATGGCAGACGTCTCGGTTCACACGATCGAGCCGTCGACAACACTCTCTCCCGGCACGGTAATGTCCATTCGATGGACAAATGATCTTGAGGCCGCGAATGTCGACGTTGTCCTGTGGGACGGTGTTCGCAGAACCGTTCACGTGCTTGCCGAGGGACTGACGGAGGAGAATACACAGCTCGTGTGGACCATTCCAGCAGGGATCGAAGACGGCTCGCGATACCGGATTATGGTTCGTGACACACGCCAGCCGGATCGTGCAATGTCGAGTGTGGGCTTTCTGACGTTTCAGAGGGCCGCTCCGATGCCAACATCGACACCTGAGGCAGGGGCCTTGGCTGAGAACATTCAAGTCGCGCCCATGCCGGCCAGTGACCGTGTGCGTGTCGCTTGGAACATGCCGATACGACATATCGAGCTGATCGATGTTCACGGCTCGCGTGTCAAGGTGGTCGATCCTGTGGAGTCAGCTCAAGGTTGTTCGATCGACATTTCAGATCTGAGCATCGGCACCTATACCGTGCAGGCGGTGTCGACGTCAGGCAAGCGCTTTCGTCGCCCCCTGATCATCAACCGATGATCACTCAGACTGTAGCAGCGTATATGGCTTCCCGTGCTGCGGAATGATGATTCGTGTTCCGGGCAGACGTTCGTGAATCTCGAGAGCGAGTGACTCACACGCACCTGCGTCACCGTGCGTGATCACGACTGTTGAGGGACGAATGTCTTCGGCGAGTTCCACGAGGTGCTCGCCGGAGGCATGGCTGCTGAATCGAAACCGTTCGACCTCACACACGCGAGATGAGCGCGTGGACCCGAAGTCGAACGGTTTCTTCTTTTCCGATGCAAGCAGGCTGTGGCCGGGAGATTCAGGATCTTGATATCCAATGAAGGCGATGCCGAACTCCGGGCGTGTGAACCACTGCCGAGCAAGCGTGTTCGACATTGTGCCGAAGTTCATCATGCCGGAGGGCGCCAGAACGATTGATGGATTGCGCATAAAGTCGCCATGCAGAAGCTCGTCGCGCCGCAGCCGCTCCTGGGGAATATCCGAGACCTCGAAGCCCGGACGCTTCATGGGATCACTGTAACAATACTGATCGTAGACCTTGTTGATGCGAACGCCGATACCACCGGTGTAGATCGGCAGATGTGGGATGCTCCCGCGCCGCATCATCGAATACAGATGCACGACCATTTCCTGCAGCTTTCCCAGAGCAAAGCATGGGATAAGAACAGAACCGTTCCTGGCGACAATCCCATTGACGAAGGCGGCAAGACGTTTTGTCTCCTCGGCATACGTCGGCAATTGCTTCGTGGCAGCGTTTGTGGCTTCGGTGATCAGAACGTCGACGTGATGCCGGGGAATACGCGCCTTTGGCACGACAAACTGGTCCGAAAGCATGATATCAGCCGTATGCAGGACCGAAAACCCTTTCACGTTCAGCGAAACGCTCGATGAGCCGAGGATGTGTCCGGACCAATGCAAGCCGAGGTCAATGGCAGATCGACCCGAATACCCACGCAATCGAAGAGGATCATCGTAGGGTACGGCTTCGAACGCATATCGCAGGGCCTCGATCTCCTCGCGCCCATAGAACTCGAGCCACTGCTTTGGGAACGACGCAGAGATGTCACCACGTAGCAGTCGCGCCCCGTTATGGAGCACAATGTGGCTCAGATCGCGCGTGGCATGGGTCATGATCGGCCTCAGGTGAGGCAGGCGGCGCATTACGTACGGAACGGCGCCAATGTGGTCCGTATGAGCGTGTGTGACCACCAATACGTCGGTTGGCCGATCTCCCAACACATCGATATCGGGGAATGCCCTTGATGAGCGATCTCTTGGATGCAGTCCGGCATCGATCAGAATACCGGTTCCATCCAGATCAAGGTAACAGCAATTGGCCCCGATCTCCTCGGCGCCTCCAAGCATGATGAGCTCGGCGTTCACCAGATGCGGTTACTTGGCAACCTTGCAGGTGGATATCCCTAGGATCGAGTATAGTCCACAGAACGAAGACAGAGCGGTACCCGCCAGCGCGATGGCACCTATGCCGAGAAACCAGGCCAGTGTGCCGGAGACGGTGTTTGTGACGATTGCGATCGCGAAGGCGGCGGCAACGGACAGACGAAGTACTTTATCCACTGTACCGATGTTTTTTGTCATCACGAACCTATCAGAATGGTGGTCGAAACTAGTTGGTTCAACGGCCGGCAATATGCGGACGAATCCGTCGATTGTCGTTGCGCAAAGGACACGGCCGGCCCTTCAAGCCCCTATCCTGTGTAGTTTTGCAGAGTTGTCCACACCGAACTCGAGTCATTTCGGATGCAAGCTCAAGCCCCCTATACGCCCTCGACCATGATCCGTGTCGTGACAGCGGCCTCGCTGTTTGACGGGCACGATGCGGCCATCAACGTCATGCGCCGCATCATTCAGTCCACCGGCTGCGAGGTTATTCACCTCGGACACAACCGCTCGGTTCGGGAAGTTGTCGATTGCGCCATCCAGGAGGACGCCCAGGCTATTGCCATGACGTCCTACCAGGGCGGGCACGTCGAGTATCTCACGTATATGCGGCAGCTGCTCGATGAGCAGGGGGCCGAACACATCAGGATCTTTGCCGGAGGGGGCGGGACGATCCTCCCGAGCGAGATCGATCAGTTGCATGCGGCCGGCATCACCCGGGTGTATTCGCCGGACGACGGCAGGGCCATGGGGCTTCAGGGGATGATCAATGATCTGGTAACCAAGTCCGACTTCATACCGCCTGTCGATGCTCCGGAACTACTTGCCGACCGAGTGAAGATGCGCGACCCGCGAGCGATCGCTCAGGCCATCTCCTGTGCCGAACGGGGCAGGAAGGACCTTGTAGCCTTTGCGGTGGGGGCGGAACGCAGACCCGTTCTTGGTATTACCGGCACCGGCGGCGCCGGCAAGTCGTCGCTGACCGACGAGATCGTGCGTCGTTTTCTGCTTGACCAGCCGGGGCGGACCATTGCCGTTATCAGCGTAGACCCATCGAAACGCAAGACTGGTGGGGCACTGCTGGGTGACCGGATACGGATGAATGCCGTGAGCAACGAGCGTGTGTATATGCGCTCGTTTGCTACCCGCGAGGCCAATGTGGCCCTGAATCCGCACGTGGCAGATGCGATCCGAATCCTGTCGTATGCCAACTACGACCTTATCATCGTCGAAACAGCCGGAATCGGCCAAAGTGACAGTCAGATCATGGAAGTGTGCGATGTGTCGATGTACGTCATGACGCCGGAGTTCGGTGCCGCGACGCAGCTTGAGAAGATCGACATGATCGACTATGCTGACCTCATAGCGCTGAACAAGTTTGATAAAAGGGGCGCTTTGGACGCTATCCGCGACGTTCGGAAGCAGTATCAGCGCAGCCGACAGCGGTTTGCAGAGCCCCTTGACAACATGCCGGTGCACGGAACCATCGCCTCACAATTCAATGATCCGGGCACAAATACACTGTACCGATCCATCATAGACGCGCTCAAGCAGCGGTGTTCGCTCGATTGGGAGTCTTCCTTCTCCGTCAGCGACGAGATGAGCGAAAAGATCTACATCATTCCGCCGGACCGGACTCGTTACCTGGCAGAACTTGTTGAAGAGAATACTCGCTATGATGCCAGGGTTGAGAAGCAATCGGATATCGCTCGGCGATTGTGGCAGGTCAATGGAACGATCGCCCAGCTTGAAGAGCTCCGGTCGGCGGAGCGACGCCGCAAATGAGACCGATCCTTTATCGGTGGCTCCCAGCCGCGGTGGCTATCATCCTGCTGGCCTCCTGCGGCGGAACCGAGCCGACCACGCCGACCGTTCAGACTTCGACGGTGAGATTATACAACGGCCTGACACCGGGGAAGTCGGCCAGGGTGACCATAGCCGGTAAGCCCTATGGATCGACCGTTCAAAGCGGTGGCCGTGGCCCTTCGCAACAGATTGATGCATTCTCTGAACCCGTCGAATTTGCTATCGACGCCGGGCAGACGACGCAGGTATACGCCAAGGCAACGGCAACATTTCCTGTCGGTACTCGGACCAGCCTCGTCACATTCCCGGGAACTTCAATTTTTGAACCGAAGTGGTATCCTGACACTGTGGTTGTGGTTCGCGATACCGGTAGCCCGCTGGCTGGCAAAGCTCGAATGCGAGTGATCAACGCAACTGATGGAGGCACGTTCTCCCTTGGAGATCTGGGTGTGTATGTAGACGAGGTCCGGAAGTTCTCCATCACAGATCTACCGATCCGGTCTATTTCGAAGTGGCTCCCGGTCGACCCTGGTGAGCATCAGCTGCGCGTGGTACGCGAATGGCAGATACCATACGAAGCGGCTACCCGTGGCATCAACTTCATCGAGGGCGGGTCATACACCCTTTTCCTGTCGGGAACCTTGAATCTTGGCGACACGTGGGCCTTCCAAGCAAAGCTCTTTACAGACAACGATCTTGATGCGCCCGTCGATCTATTGATCCCTCCCGACGTCGGCAGTTTCCAGATCGTCAATGCCGTGACCGGCATTCGATCGATCGACGTGAAGATCGACGGCAAGATCGTACCGACGATGGCCCAAGTGCCGTTCCCGAATGCGACCGGTTACATCGATCTTGACCTCGGTACGCACGCGCTGGAGGTGCTCACCAACGGTACTCCGCTGGTCACCAACGTTCGAACTGTAGCGACGTTGCGAAGCCGCAAGACGATGTTCGTATCGGGCACGCTTGTTCCACCGAACATCGTTGGTATCGAGCTCGCCGAACCTGAACGCGCTCCGAACGTTGGCAAGGCTTACATACGTGTGGTAAATCTGTGTCCGGACAGCCCCCTGCTTGATGTAGCGCTTCAGAAGGACTCGGCGGAATCCATTCCCGATGCATTCAGAAGTCTGGAGTTTCGCGAGGTCAGCTCGGTGTCCGGGGGACAATCCCAGTTTCTTGCGCTGACGCCGGGCACGCATACCGTAGTGGTTTACCGTGCCGGCACCAAGGACGTGATCCTTCCCGGAGTTGACGTGCAGTTGAAGCCGGGCGAGGTGCGCACACTCTGGATCGGCGGTCTTTTGTCGAAGATCGCTCTTCATTCCGTACAACATGCCAAGTGAACCTATGGACATCGAAAAGTCGACAACAGTGACGGCGGACCTTGCGCCGGCTGACGCACAGAAGCTTGCCATTGATACACTCCGTACGACGGCCACAGACCTTGAGGCTCAGCTCGATGCAGACGTCAGACATCTTCTAAAGACATGGGAAGAGAAGAAGGCGCAGTACCGCGGCGAGCATTACACCTATACGGTGCGCGGCCGAGAGATCAAGGTTGAGAACTTCACCGAGTCTCTCTCGCACACGCGCATACCGAAGGTGGCCCTGCCCAACTTCAAGGACTGGGGAGAGATCGTTCGCTGGTGCATGCAAGAGAACGTTCCTGGAGAGTTTCCGTTCACAGCCGGGGTGTATCCGTTCAAGCGTACCAACGAGGATCCTACGCGAATGTTCGCCGGCGAGGGAGGCCCCGAACGAACGAACAAGCGCTTTCACTACCTGTCGAAGAATATGCCGGCGGCCCGCCTTTCGACGGCGTTCGACAGTGTGACGCTTTATGGTGAGGATCCCGATCACCGTCCGGACATCTACGGCAAAATTGGCAACTCGGGTGTGAGCATTGCTTCACTTGATGATGCGAAGAAACTCTATTCAGGCTTTGACCTGTGCGCCCCCTCAACATCGGTCTCGATGACCATTAACGGTCCGGCCCCGATGCTGCTGGCATTCTTCATGAATGCGGCCATCGACCAGGAGTGCGAAAAGTACATTCGGGAAAATGGTCTTCGTGATGAGATCAACGCGAAGATCGACGCGTACTTTTCTGATAGGGGGCTTGAGCGTCCCCTGTATCGTCACGGCGACGGTTCATCTGAGCTTCCAGACGGAAATGATGGTCTTGGGCTCTTGTTGCTCGGCATTTCGGGCGACAAGGTGCTTCCGGCGAACATCTATGAGGAGTGTCGTCAGCGCGCATTGACAAGTGTTCGGGGAACGGTGCAGGCCGACATTCTCAAGGAAGACCAGGCGCAGAACACGTGCATCTTCTCTACGGAGTTTGCACTTCGCATGATGGGTGATGTTCAGGAGTACTTCATCCGCGAGAGTGTGCGGAACTTCTATTCGGTATCGATCTCGGGTTATCACATTGCTGAAGCGGGCGCCAATCCGATCACGCAGCTTGCCTTTACCCTTTCCAACGGATTTACATACGTCGAGTATTATCTCTCTCGGGGTATGAACATCGATGACTTTGCTCCGAACCTTTCGTTCTTCTTCTCTAACGGCGTCGATCCCGAGTATAGCGTGATCGGCCGTGTTGCGCGGCGCATCTGGGCCAAGGCCATGAAGAACGTTTACGGCGGCAATGAACGATCACAGATGTTGAAGTATCACATTCAGACATCCGGACGGTCCCTCCACGCCCAGGAGATAGACTTCAACGACATACGCACGACGTTGCAGGCCCTGTATGCGATCTATGACAACTGCAACTCGTTGCACACAAACGCCTATGATGAGGCCATCACAACGCCGACGGAAGAAAGCGTTCGTCGTGCTGTGGCAATACAGCTGATCATCAACCGCGAGCTGGGTCTGACGAAGAACGAGAATCCTATTCAGGGCTCGTTCATCATCGAGGAGCTCACTGATCTTGTCGAGGAAGCGGTGTACACCGAGTTCCGGCGCATTTCAGATCGCGGGGGTGTTCTTGGCGCCATGGAGAACATGTACCAGCGTAACAAGATCCAGGAAGAGTCCCTTTACTACGAAACACTCAAGCATACGGGTCAGTATCCAATCGTTGGCGTCAACACCTTTCTGAGTTCCAAGGGCTCGCCGACGATCGTGCCCGATGAAGTGATCCGTTCGACGACCGACGAGAAGGAGCAGCAGATCACAAACGTCAACGCCGTGAAGGTTCGCGGAGGAGACGCTGCTGACACGGCCCTTGACCATCTGCGTAGGACGGCGGTTCAGAATGGGAACATCTTCGAATCTCTGATGGAAGCTGCCAAGGAGTGTTCGCTGGGTCAGATGACCCGGGCTCTGTACGACGTCGGCGGTCAGTACCGCCGCAATATGTAGAGTGACGTGATCGACATCGGCGACATTCAGCAAGCGGCGCAGCGCATAGCCCCTTATGTGCATCGAACCCCGGTGATGACGTCCAGGGCGCTCAACGAGATGTTTGGCGCCGAGTTGTTCTTCAAGTGTGAGAACCTGCAGAAGGTTGGTGCGTTCAAGGCACGCGGCGCCGTCAACGCAGTCATGCAGCTCGATGAGCAACAACTTCGTGCCGGCGTGATAACGCATTCAAGCGGCAACCACGCGCAGGCACTTGCCTATGCGGCGGGCCTCAGGGGGCTTAGTTGTACGATCGTGATGCCGCACACTGCACCTGCCGTGAAGGTTGCGGCGGTTCGTGGATACGGCGCAGAAATCACCTTCTGTGAGCCCACACAAGAATCCCGAATCCGCACGATGGAGGAGATAGCCCAGCGCACAGGAGCTCACATCATACCTCCGTACGATGATGACAGAATAATGGCCGGACAGGGCACGGTGGGCCTGGAACTCTGCGAGCAGGTAGAGGGGCTTGATCTTGTTATGGCCCCGGTTGGCGGTGGCGGACTTATGGGTGGCTTTGCCACGGCCGTCCGGTCGCTCCAACCCGAGGCTCGGATTGTTGGCGCCGAACCCTCCATTGCTGCTGATGCTCGCGAGTCGCTCCTGACCGGAGTGTTGCAGCCCCCTACGGACCGACTCACCATTGCCGACGGGTTGCGCACCGGTTTGAGTGACCGCACGTTCGAGCAGCTTCGTTCCACCGGTGTGGAAATCGAAACAGCCACCGAGGACAGCATTCGCCGAGGAACGTTGCTGGTGATGTCGCGTCTGAAGCTCGTCATCGAACCAAGCGCCGGCGTCACCATCGGAGTGCTTCTTGAACAGCCCGAACTTGCCACGGGGCGTCGCGTAGGCATTGTGCTCTGCGGCGGCAACGTCGATCTTGGCAGTCTAATCTTTGGGTAATGCAGTCGGATTCCGGCCCGTCGGGCCGTCGATTTTCCGTAGTTTTGTGGTCCTTTGGGCAACTCCGTACCATCCCCGAACAGCACTTATGAGGCCGTGATCGGACTCGAGGTCCACGCGCAGCTCACGACTGCGGCGAAGGCCTTTT
>VERF01000052.1 GCA_018882895.1 Candidatus Kapaibacterium sp. | reverse complement strand
CCCGGGGCTAGTAAATCCTTAGCGTGCTAGTGTTGGAATGCCAAGCCCCGTGTGTGGGGTGAGGCTAAGTGACACACACCATGCGCCATACGGTTCCATGAACCATCAAAACGCAATGCGATTCCGCGATTGACATCATGGATTTACTAGCCCCGGGCCTTGGCCCGGGGTACGGGGCCCATGCGTACGATCGGCATGGGACGACGATGGATCCCGGCCTGCGCCGGGATGACGGGGCCGTGCGGGCGAGAAATGCGTCTCGCCCCTACATGCCTCTCGCCCCTACGTGCGTCTGGCCCCAACATGTGATGCGTCAAAAGGTAGCGTGACCTATGTAAACACCGGCGTCCGTGGCAATCAGGAGTGACTGCGTGCCTGTGCTGTTGCGGCCCGCAAACTTCATGTCCCAGACAGAGCCTGCAGCGTGCTTCCAAGGAATATTGCTACCAACAATTCGAACGTTGTCGGTTTGCACATCGACGCAAGCAACAATACCTCTTCCGGTGACGTTGCTGAACTCTGAGAATCCACCAACGAAAACGTGCCTTCCGCAGTCGCACTCGGCCAACGCCCAGACATTGACTCCATGAAGCCACGAACGCGTCCATGATCGCCCGCCGTCGCAGCTCTGGAACAAACCAGGTGCCTTGCTAGTGCTGTCAAACCCGGCTGAAATGGCGTAAAGCACATTGATGTCCTTGACTGATGCCGCAATGCGGGGAATCTCGTAGTATCCGTCCGGAGCAAGCACCCCGGTGAGTTCAGCCGTTCGAGCCGGAAGTGCGACCCTGAGAAGCTTGCCATACTTGCATCCGAGAACGACATACCCAGGATCGTCACCAACGGTCGAGATGGAACAGATCGAGCCGGTGTGTCCGGTTGTTGAAGAGCTCCATGTTCGGCCAGCATCGTCGCTGAATTCCAATTCGCCACGGCTGAAGTTTCCAGTTACCAATCGGACGCCATTGCCAAATGGGATCGCCTTGAGGCACTCACCGGCGTAGTTGGTAAGGTAGCTATCGTGTCGACGAAGAACACTCCAAGAGTTTCCACCATCAGTTGAGCGATACACCCCCTGCATCAAAATCCCCGCCGCATAGACTGTTGCATGATCACGGGGATCGAAGACAATGTTTGTGATGCGCCCCTGCGGGTTTGATGTATCAACCACAAGCGTACGGACGATCCGCCTGCCTTCGATGCTATAGACCCGGATCAGCCCACCTTCGCCAGCATACCACACAACCGAGGGGTCCTGCGGACTTATCGCCAGGCAGAACGCAGCTAGTGTGTCAATCACCATCCAAGCGATCGACGAGTCGAAAAGACATGCGCTCATGCATCACCGACGGACTAGAACAGGCACTACGTGCATGCACGCCGGCCCGGAAACACGCAACAGATAGTGGCCCGCAGGCACGCGCGCTGTCACCCTGTATCGATTACCTTCCTGAGACGCTTCACGGTCAAATCCGCCGGAAAAAGCCTCCCGCCCCAGCAGATCCACCCAGGTGATGCTCGGCTGCCGACAGCATTGCGGCAGAGAAAGGGTAAGGGGCTGATCCTGCTCAACAGGATTGGGATAGGCCTCTGCTTGTCCGGCACCTCGGGACACAGGAGAGTCATCCTGCACATTCGTCACCAGATCACTCTTCGGGAGCAGAAAGACGCCGCGACTACCCGAGGATATCGCAACATACCTGTCCATTTCCACGGCCGCGAAGACCTTAGTTCCAAGATCAAGCTCAACAGGTGGCGCCTCGGGTGCGACTCGATAGAGCTTGTCTGTGCTAGCCGTGAACAGAGCGCTCGCACCAAAGGTGGTAAGGCTTGTGACTTCGGACAAAAAAATGTCGGCGGTCGGACAAAGTGACGCCACTGTGTCGGCAAGATGCATCATCACGATCGATGGAGCCGAGTACCCTAGCCTACCAAGATCTTCGGCGATGGAAAAGACGACCGTCGAGTCGTTTCGACCGGATGCGATCATTCTCGTCCTCCGGCCATCAGTGGAACCGCGAACAAACTTCCAGGCCGAATCGGCATACTCGTAAAGTCCTTCGTTTGCCTGATCTTGCGTGGTGGTTGAGGTCGACGATGCCCATGCTAGAATGCGTCTGCCAAACACCATGACGCCCGAAACAGAAAAGGGCTGTCGCAGCGTATCCATCCCGGTGAATGGCCATCCGTTGAGAGCCAAAGTATCGGTAGCATTGGTGGCGAGATTAGTTTTGAACACACGCTGATCAATTGCCCAGTACAGATCGCTACTTCCATCAATCAGATCAGCCGAATTGACGAATTCGACGGTGGGCAACGTCACAATCGTATCAACGTCGAACTCCGTGATCTCTCTCACTCTGCGGCCGTAGTCGGCTATGAACAACCTGCGCGACAGTTTTGACGCGTTTAACCAGCCAGACAAAATGTCCTGCTTCGAAACTGCTGAGTCAAAGCGAGTGGTGCCCGAGCTATCAAACCGGAACCAGCCATGCCGAAAGACACGTGCAAGACCCCAGTCGCGGGTGCAAAGCACCTTTAGGACAATCGGGTACTGCGTTGGGATGTCGAGAGGAACAACCTTCCCGTTATCCAGATAGATACGGTCATTTCTTCCGAGGCCGAAGAATAAGATGCACCTGCGGCCTCCATCGTACGATGAAGCGATCCACGGTCTGAAATCATCATTGCTGGTTCCTAGGTCAAAGGATCGAACGATCGTGCCATCATAAAAGAGAAGCGCGGTGTATCGACCTCCATGCTCTACCATTGCCAAGATTGTGTCGCTATCCGGCCATGCAACAGCTGTTTTAATCAGAGTATCACCGCTAAAAAGGTACCGTCTCGGCTTTGATGTATCGCCTGGTTTTCTGCCGAATCGTATATAGTCAGTGTCGAAAAGACTGACCATTTCGTTGTGCACAAGGATGCGGAGCCAACCCAAACGCTTCACCGTACCGTCGGAAAGAACTTCATACCAGGTGCCTCCATCCGTTGAAGTCAACCTCCCCTTAATGAATATCCGCCCCGCTCCCGAAATCAGGAAATCACGGATACTAGGCGATACTCTTACCGAATCGAGTATGAGTTCCATTTCCGTCCAGTTCTCTCCATTGTCCGTACTTCTGTATAGTCCTGTGTACGAGGCATCAAAGTACTGCGACCCAATACCGGCGTACAAGGTTCCGTCCGGGCCAACGGCAATCGCAGGGAAGGAAGCCCGGGCGCCAACCGGACGAATAGTCTTCCAGGTGCGGTTTGATATGTCATAACGGTACAGTCCGTCGGGCCCTCCCACAACAAAGACGTAGTTGCCGTCGATCGACAGCTTTACGGCTTGAGCATACTTTAGGTTGCCGTCAGTGAGGAATGGCATTTCAACCGGTGCCCGGTAGGAGTCTCCACTGTCTGACACCATGATGCTCCTGCCACAGATCACGCGGCGTCCGCCGCGCTCGTCGTAACCGATGACGGTTGTTGGAAGGTCGATGGGTATCTCCCTAAGTGCCCACGCCTGGCTGCAGAGAGCAAACAGCATGAGTATCAGCGTTCGACACCGACAGGTTCCAGGGGCTAGCAACTGCCAGCCTTTGAGATCTATGAGTTTCATCGTATCAGGCTCCAGACCACCTTGTTGCCATATTTTTCACAGTTCGGCTTGAAATTCTCGAGGCAACCGTCCGACGTGCACCTGCTGTCAGGTGCGCAGCCTCGTGGCGTGTACTCGAATTGATCGGTCACATGTTCTCTGACTACCCCTGTATAGATTGGATTGCCGTTTTTGTCGTTACCCCAAATTGAACCCTCGTTTCCAACCGCAAATGCATGAACGCAATATCGATCGCCACATGATGTGAGGCACCACTGCTCAAGATTGGTCTTATCCCACATGAGACATGCCGGGAATGAGAATACCCATTCGTAAGCGCCCGCTGTTGTCGGTGGCAAACCCATCTTACACGGATTCTCACACATGAAATACTCCAGAATACCTTGCATCAGCTCCCTACGTAACGCCCTCGGTTCCAGTGGCTCGCCCCACTTTGCGTGGTCAAGGAGGTTTTCTTTTGACACACGTATGCACGTGATGGCGGTTTCGCAACTGACTTGCACGGGCGTTGTGACATACCTGTAACAGGGTGCTCTTCGAACGCGACAGCAGTAATGAACCTCAACCTTCACAAACTCGTCTATAAGCGGCAGATAAACGTCGAAGGGATCTGTTTTGCTCGTGCCGGTCCAAACTTCCGGACATCTCGTGTACGGCGGGTTGCTCTGAATGTCTGGGCACTTAAAAGTACACTGACAACTCGGAACGTGGGGTACTAGAGCCCCCCCCCCCCGGAAGGATTCTGCGCCAGAACATTCTGCACAAGGCACGTGCTGAGTATCGCCCACGCTACGAGCGACATGAGGAAATGGATTCTTTTCATACCAACACCTTAGAAAAGTATGTGAAACACGACGTCTGTTCGACGTCAACGATGTTCAGCTATGTAGTCCGAGAGAATCTCCCGGCTCAACCAACATAAGGCAGGGCAAACAAAACTCATGGTCTAACAATCAGTTTTTTGGGACGGCTAATTTTCGGGACGATCTTGACGAAGATCGCCCCCCGCGACGATGGATCCCGGCCTTCGCCGGGATGACGGGGCCGTCGTCGCCCCGGCGCAGGCCGGGGCCCATGCGTCGTCGCCCCGGCGCAGGCCGGGGCCCATGCGCATTGACGATCCCGCGACGATGGATCCCGGCCTTCGCCGGGATGACGGGGCCATCGTCGCCCCGGCGCAGGCCGGGGCCCATAAAGCCCTGGGAAAGCGGGGGTGATACCATAATCATGCGGGGAATTGTTAAGGGGCATGCCCCTCTTGTTTCCCAGGGCTGAAGCCCTGGGCAATTATGCAGCACGGCGTGTTAGGCGTTGGGCATCACTTGTCGCTTTTCACTTGGATCCCGGCCTTGGCCGGGATGACGGGGCCCATGCGTCGCCCCGGCGCATGTCGGGGCCCATAAAGCCCAGGTGCATAATTGCCCAGGGCTTCAGCCCTGGGAAAGCGGGGGTGATATCATAATCATGCGGGGAATTGTTAAGGGGCATGCCCCTCTTGTTTCCCAGGGCTGAAGCCCTGGGCAATTATGCAGCACGGCGTGTTAGGCGTCACTTGTCACACGTCTTTTGAACACGCCTGCTTGCGATGAGATGTTCAAGAGGATGCCAACGGCGATGGCGCTGAAGAAGACGCTTGAGCCACCGTAGGAGATGAAGGGCATGGGAAGGCCGGTGGTGGGCAGCACGCCGCACGTGACGCCGGCGTTGACGAATGCGTAGATGGCGAGTGTTGTGGTGATGCCCCCTGCCAGGATGCGGCCGAAAGCATCCGGGGCCTTGCGGGCAACCGAGTAGCCGCGGAACATGATCAGAATGAAGGCCGCCATCAGGAACAGCACACCGATGAAGCCATACTCCTCGCCAACGATGCTGAAGATGAAGTCGCCATACGATTCCGGAAGAAAGAAGTCGCGCTGCCTGCTCTGGCCCGGGCCGACACCGGTGATGCCACCGTTTCCGAAAGCGATCAGCGCCTGATCGAGCTGATAGCGTATGGCCTCGTCACCCTGCCCTCCGAAGAATGACATCAGGCGCCGCAAACGATACTCAGCCGTGACGGCATAGAGTCCGGCAACGGTCACCCCGGAGGCAACAACAACTCCAAGGTGCAGGGGGCGAACATCGGCCAGAAACATCATGACCATGACGATCAGGAAGATCACACTGGCAGTGGAGAGGTTCGGCTGCAAGGCAATGAGAATCGAAACCGGAAGCGTCCACTTCAGGATATCGAAGATGCCCCCTTTCCACGTGCGCACAATTGCCGAGTTGGCACTTAGCAGCACGGCAGCGTGGAGTACGACGGCGAACTTCGCCAGCTCAGAGGGCTGAAAATTGAGGGGGCCGATCTTCACCCATCGGCTGGCCCCCTTGATCTCGGTACCCATGATGAGCACCATCACCAAGAAGCCATAGGCAACCCACATCACTGTGGTGGAGCTGCGCTCAAACACGTGATAATCGACCTTTGCAAAGAAGAGCATCAGCACCATGCCGATCAGCACGCGCAGGGCGTGATTCCACACCAGACCCTCGCTGGAGCCGAGCTTGACGTCGGCAAACGACGCACTGGCGCTATAGACGAAGGCAACGCTGAAGAGCAGCAGCGCGGCGATCGGCAGCAGGATGAACCAGTCGATGTTCGACGGTGCGGGCCTCGCAGTGCTCATTGCGGCACCTCCACGGCGAAGGTCGTGCCCACACCGGGCTGCGTCTGCTGTATCGTCAGACGTCCACCATGATAGTCCTCAATGATGCGCTTCGACAAGGAAAGGCCAAGCCCCCAGCCGCGGGTCTTCGTCGTGAAGCCGGTCTGGAAGACCTTTGAAGCAACCTTGCGCGTCATGCCCTTGCCGTTGTCCTTGACCGTTACGATGATGCCACCACGCGCACGCCGTGCCAGCCGGAGTTCGATGACCCCGTCATGGCGGTCCAACGCGTCAACCGCATTCTTGATAAGATTCTCGATCACCCACTCAAAGAGCTCCTCATTGAGCGAGGCTTCGAGCGTTTCGTCATATTCACGAACCAGGTGGATGCGCTTGCCAAGGATCGGCAACCGCGTCTCAAAGTATCGGCAAGCATGTTCAAGCACGTCGGCCACACGCACCTTATGCTTGCTGGGCTTGGCGCCGATCTTGGCAAAACGGTTGGCGATCACATTCAGACGCTCCACGTCCTGCTGCATCTGATCGGCTGTTGAGACCACCTCGCTGGGCGAGTCCTTGTTGATGCGCAGCAGTTCCAGCCATGCCAGTAGACTTGAAAGGGGCGTGCCCATCTGGTGCGCCGCCTCCTTGGCCATGCCTACCCAAACGTTCGACTCTTCATTGCGACGGATGGTGGAGAACGATACGTAGCTGATAAGGATAAAGGCCGCCACAAGCGAGATCTCCACAAACGGCACGTATCGCAGCTCACGAACAACCGAGGAGTTGGCATAGAAGATCAGCTGCATCACCTTTCCGTCAGGCCCCTTGATCTCAAAAGGCGGATAGTCCTTCCGCATCTCTTCGATGTATGCGACCAACCACGCCTTCTGCTGCTCGATACTGAGAGTGGAATCAAGGTCGACGTTGATCATGAACTGCTGGTACGGATACACAGGCTGTGCATCACTTCCGGTCAGGATCACCGGGAAGTGGATCGATGCATTGGTCTGATCGATGTAGTAGAGCAGCTCATCGTCACTTGCCTTTTCATAGAACCGGGCAAGGAGCTTTGCATACAGCTCAACGGTGCGTCGCTCGTTTGACGCCAATTCGTCGACGATGGTCTTGGTCACATACAGCACCACGCCGATGATGGACATGCCAATGACCGTCAGCAGGACCTTGAGTTGCCACTTGGTGACGCTGGCACGGAAGATCCGGATCCTATCGGCGCGCTCTCGCTGCATCAGCCCTGCGGCACAACGCCGATGCGGAACCGTGCAAAGCCCCCTTCCGCATCCGGAGCGATGCTCGTCGGGCCCCCTTCATTCACCAGCAATGTCGCACACTGCGATGAGGCTCTGCGTGTGACTTCCACGACGTAGCTACCAGCAGGGGGCATCACAATTGCCTTCTCACCGAATGCACCCTTGGCCGCCGGCATCATAACGGACGGAATGGAAAGTCCGCCAACCTCGATGGTAATGCGCGCCCGAGCATGATCGATGGTCAGGTTCAGACCGAGCGTGTAAGCATACGATGTGAACTCTCTGGTGGTGACAACGTGCACGCTCAGCAGCGACTCCCCCGCTTCGGAGGTGGCCTGAGCAAACGTCACGACATACTCATGGTCGACCGATGGCTCGATTCGTTCTTCAGTCATGTGCACGCACCAATGTTTCGATATCCGTCTGAGCGACTGTCTCTTCGGTGCCGGTGAGCATGTTCTTGACCACGGCAGTTGAGCTTGCAAGTTCCGTATCACCGATCATCACCGTGTAGGCCACGCCCGCACGATTGGCATCCTTCATCTGAGACTTCACGGACCGGCGCAGGACATCGGTCACAACATGGATTCCCGCTCGGCGAAGCCGGAGCGCCAGCAGTTGCACAGGCAGCCGTGCCTCATCGCCGATGCTCACCAAATACACGCCGCGGTTCGCCCCTTGCGATTCATCTCCATGCTCGGCCTGCCATAGAAGGATCATGCGCTCAACGCCGATGGAGAAGCCCACCGCAGGCACATCACCGCCGCCGAGCAGTGTAAAGAGAGGATCGTATCGACCGCCACCGCCAATGGCGTTCTGCGTGCCGAGCGCATCGGTTGTGAATTCAAAGACCGTGTGATTGTAGTAGTCAAGGCCCCTCACGAGGCGCGGATTGATGTCGTACTCAATACCTGCAACGTCCAAAAGCGCACGTACCGCCGCAAAGTGATCGGCGCTCTGCTGGTCAAAGTACTCCATCAGACTCGGAGCCCCTTGGCAGGCCCGACGGTCGGCCTCGTCCTTGGAGTCGAGCACGCGAAGCGGATTGGACTGCATGCGGCGTTTGCTATCCTCGGAGAGCTCGCTGCTGCGCTCGGTCAGGAATTCAACAAGGGCCTGACGGTATCGGGTGCGCACGTCGGCCGTGCCGAGCGAGTTGATCTCGAGTCGGTAGCGGGTGACGCCGAATCGACGTAGCGTCTCGCTGGCAAGCAGAATGATCTCGACGTCTGCCTCAGGATTGGCCGACCCGATGCACTCGGCACCGAATTGGTGAAACTGCCGATAGCGGCCCTTCTGCGGCCGGTCATATCGAAACTGTGGACCGTAATACCAAAGTCGTTGCGTTGGATTGTGCCGCACGAGGTTATGCTCGATGCAGGCCCGCACGATCGGCGCCGTCATCTCCGGACGGAGCGTTACCGAATCGCCCCCTCGATCTTCGAAGGTGTACATCTCCTTGCCAACGATGTCGGTTTCCTGGCCCACACCGCGCTTGAACAGATCCGTGCTCTCGAGAAGGGGCGTGCGGAACTCTTCATAGGCAAAACCATCTGCAACAGAGCGGAAGATCGATTCGGCTCGGTGCCAATGCTCGATCTCCGCGCCGAAGATGTCGCGCATGCCCCGTATGACGCTGATGCTCACCCTTGCTCCGTTTCGTTGTCGCCAAAGAGCGCAATGACGTCTTGGGCTGACTTGGCAGTCATCAGCGACGCGCGGAACTGCTCCGACCCGACCAGCCTTGAGATTCTGCTCAAAAGACGCAGGTGAAGACCAACGCTGCCTTCCGGGCCCACAAGGAGGATTACGATCGATACCGGCTTATCGTCGAGCGAGTCGTAGTCGATCGGCGTGGCAAGCGTCGCAACGGCTACGATGGACTCGTCAACAACGTCGGTCTTGCCATGCGGAAGCGCCACGGCATTGCCGATACCGGTCGACATAAGCCTCTCGCGCTCAACGATGACTGAGTGAAAGCGCTCGGCATCCTTTACCTTTCCGGTGGCGACAACAACGTCGACCATCTTGCGCAGACAGTCGGCCTTGTCCTTCACCTCAAGGTTGAGTCGAATGCAGGCAGGGTCAAGAATCGATGCGATCTTCGTGTCCATCAGTGCGTCCAAAGCGCCAGTGCGAAATGAGTTCTGAATAATGATCACAGGTTCTGCGAGCCGTCTGCTCGTCGTCGGACTCGGCCATGACAACGAAGAGTTCTTCTTCCTTGTGCGGCAGCAGAAGCACCGTGACGTGATCTTCGAGAATGCGCACGCCGTCGACCAGCATGCGCTGCTTACCTTCTGAATGTTCCATGGCGTGACGCATCACCGTGCCACGCTGCTCGTACGAGCAGCTGACGGTGCGCGTCACCTGATGCCTCTTCGGCAACTCCTCATCAAGCTTCGAAAGCTGATAGCCTGTCTTGCTGAGCATCTCCAGGATCTTGATGGCTGAGTACATCCCATCACTGGCGTTGAGGAACTCGGGGAAGATGAATCCCCCACGCGTCCCGCCAACAAATGCAACGGATGCATCCTTGGTGGCTTCCATCATGGCAGAGTGCGAATTGCGAATCCGCACAACCTCCACGTTGTAGTCGGCCGCGATTGCCTCGATCTCCTCGGTCGCCTGCACCGGCACGGCGATGCGGTATGGCTCGCGTCCGCGATGTGACTCCAGGAAAAGTTTTGTGACGATGGTCAACAGACGCAGCGACGTAAACCATATGCCACGCTCATCAACCAGGGCGATCTTCTCTGCGCCGGGATTGATCTTGAAGCCGATCTGATACCCAAGCGAGCGCATGATGGTGGATGACTCATCGAGCACCTCCGCCAGCGGATCGGCAAAATGCGCCGAGTCCACGTAGTCGTTCATCGACAGCGTACGACACTGAAGCTCGCCGAGGATCTGCGGGAACACAGTCGAGGCCAGACCAAACGAATAGTCGACCAGCAGGCGGAAATGTCTCTCCCGAATCGAGTCCACGTCGATGGTCTGCAGAAAGCGACTGACATACATGGCCGTTGAACGCTCCGGGAATCCGAGCCGCCCAACATGGTCATGTCCGACGCGCCGCACGTCTTCGCCAAAGAAGTACCGCTCGATCGACTTGGTCTGCGAAAGCGTAATGTCGCGCCCGTCGCGCCCGAAGATGATGATGTCCGTACGATCCGGAGCACTCGGAGAGCGCCGCACATGAAAGCCGGCCACATAACGGCCGGTGTGAAGCTCCTGCCGCGTTTGCGGTATCGACGTCGTCTGCAGGTCGGCGATGTTGACGCCCACGCTCATGAGTCCGGAGGAAATGGTGCGCTTGATGATGCGTGAGACCGGATCATCATCGCGCGACGAGATCACGGTGGTCCCCACACCGAAGGCCATGCCCATGCAGGCTCCGAGCTTGGCCGCGAACTCAGGGTTGACGTCGATATTGGAGACGCCGCCGATGCGGGCATCGGTGAAGAGCACGCGCGACCAGCGTTCTTCCTGCACGAGACTCTTGGTGACGATGGCATGGGACTCGACCACCTTACGTGGCCAGAGCTTGACGTTTGACAACAGTCGGGAATGATCGCCAAGCACACAGCCTTCGGCGATGATGGCATTCTCTCCGATGTTCGCCCGCGAACCAACGGTCACCGAATCACAGACAACTGCGCGGCTGACCTCGGCGTAATCGCCCACCTGAACGTCTTTCCAAATAACTGCATTGCTCAGCTCGGCACCTGCACCGATGCTGCTTCCGGTGCCGACTACGCAGTCACGAAGCTTTGCATGATCACCAACGACCACGTTATCACCCAGCACCACCGTGCCCTCAAAGCGCGCCGTGGGCGAAATGCTTAGCCCCGTGCCCCCATGATACCCCTCCTGCTTGGTCGCAGCGAACTGCACACTCACGCGACCCGAAAGCACATCATCGTGGGCCATTTGATACTCGTGCAGATTGCCGATGTCCTTCCAGTACCCGTCGGCGATGTATCCATAGAGCGGCATGTTCCGCTGCAGCATGAGCGGATACAGGTCTTTGCTGAAATCGAACTCCGTCTTGGCCGGAATAAGATCCAGCACCTCGGGCTCGAGAATGTACATGCCCGTGTTGATCGTGTCGCTGAATACCTCGCCCCATGACGGCTTCTCAAGGAAGCGCGTGATGCGTCCGTCGGAGCCCGTCATCACGATGCCATAGGCAAGGGGCTCTGCAACACGCGTAAGAATGATCGTGGCCATTGCCTTTCGCTCTTCGTGAAAGGCCACGGCCTTGGAGATGTCGATGTCCGTCAGAACATCGCCCGACAAAATGATAAAGCGCTCGTCGAGCATATTCTGGGCGTTCTTCACGCTTCCGGCCGTTCCGAAGTCGGCCTCGGCCAGCATGTATCGCATCGAAATGCCATGCCCCGTGCCGTCACCAAAATGCTCAGTGATGTTCTCGGGCTGGAAGTACAGCAGCGAGACCACGTCCTGGATGCCGTGACTGCCAAGCAACGTCACGATATGATCCATCATTGGCCGATTGGCCACCGGGACCATCGGCTTGGGAATCGACATCGTCAGGGGGCGCAATCGTGTGCCGAACCCGCCGGCCATGATGACGGCTTTACGGATGCTCATATGGCGCAGTGCTGCAGTGAAGGAAAACGTCAGGTCGGCAAAAATAGCCAGCACCGTGGTACGGCGGCCTTCGCTATTCTTCCTCGATTGAGCGCAGACGCTCCAGCACTCCGGAGTCCTCCAGCGTGGTCACATCTCCGGTAGCACTACCACTGGTGACGATCTCGCGAAGGAGTCGACGCATGATCTTGCCGCTGCGCGTCTTGGGCAGCGCATCGGTGAATCGTATCTCGTCGGGCTTGGCAATGGGGCCGATCTCTTTGCCGACGTGCTGACGAAGCGATTCGGCCAACGCCCCGGATGCTTTCACGCCGACCTTTACCGTGACGAATGCCACGAGTGCATTGCCCTTGATATCGTCGGGACGCGCCACAACGGCGGCCTCGGCAACCCGTGGATCGGAGACAAGTGCGCTCTCGATCTCCGCCGTTCCCAGACGATGTCCGCTTACGTTCACCACGTCGTCTACCCGACCGATGATCCAGATGTTTCCATACCGATCACGCCGCGCCCCGTCGCCGGTGAAATACCAGCCGGGATGACGTCGACCCTTGGGGAACTCGCTCCAGTAGGCGGCCTTGTAGCGCTCATCATTGCCGTGGATGGTGCGCAGCATGGACGGCCACGGATGCTTGATCACAAGAAGTCCGCCCTCATTGGGTCCGCACGACGTGCCATCCTTCCTCACCACGTCGGCCACAATGCCCGGTAGCGGCACCGTTGCCGTGCCGGGCCTGGTAGTGGTCGCTCCGGGAAGGGGCGAGATCATGATGGCCCCGGTCTCGGTCTGCCACCACGTGTCAACGATCGGACATCGCCCCTTGCCAATGACTGAGTGATACCACATCCATGCCTCGGGGTTGATGGGCTCGCCCACGGTGCCGAGAAGGCGCAGTGACGACAGATCATGGCGCTCCGGCCACGCCTGGCCGGCCTTCATGAAGCTGCGGATCGCCGTCGGCGCCGTGTAGAAGACCGACACGGCATGCCGTTCAACGATGTCCCACATCCGGTCGGGTGCAGGGTAATTCGGCACACCCTCGTAGATCATCACCGTGGCGCCGTTCATGAGCGGTCCATAGACCACGTAGGAGTGCCCGGTGATCCAGCCCACATCGGCCGTGCAGAAGTACACGTCATCCTCCTGCAGATCGAACACCATCCTTGTGGTGTAGGCCACCTGCGTCAGATACCCACCGGTGGTGTGGAGGATGCCCTTGGGCTTGCCGGTCGATCCGCTGGTGTAAAGGATGAACAACGGATGCTCGGAATCAAGCTGCGCCGGTTCGTTGACAGGTGAGGCACCATCAACAACGTCGTGCCACCAAAGATCACGTCCGCGCTTCATTGTCACCTGAACGCCGCACCGGGAAAGTACCAGCATGTGTCGGATCGACGGGCACTTCTTGACGGCCACATCGGCAGCGGATTTGAGCTCGACGATACTGCCGCGCCTGACGGCGGCATCCTGCGTGATCAACACCACCGCTCCGGAGTCGTTGATGCGCTCGCGCACGGCCTCGC
Organism: Candidatus Kapaibacterium sp.; assembly: GCA_018882895.1. GTDB lineage: Bacteria > Bacteroidota > Ignavibacteria > Kapaibacteriales > Kapaibacteriaceae > UBA10438. The sequence continues at coordinate 3,279 of VERF01000052.1, read as the reverse complement.
TACTGAAGCCTCCGAAGATCACGTTATGCGTTGCGCCGATACGCGCGCAGGCGAGCATCGCAATGACGGTCTCCGGCACCATGCCCATGTAGATGGCCACCACATCGCCGCGCTGTACGCCTAGCTTAAGAAGCGCGTTCGCTGCCTTGCATACCTGCCCATGCAGCTGCTGATAGGTCATCGTGCGCACCTCTCCCATCTCGCCTTCCCAGATCAGTGCCGCCTTGGTGCGGCGCCATCCGCCGAGATGCCGGTCGAGACAGTTCACCGACGCGTTGGTGGTGCCTCCGACGAACCACCGAGCATGCGGGTGCTTCCAGTCGAGGACCTTCTTCCAGGGCCTAAACCATGCCAGCTCCTTTGCACGCTCCTGCCAGAAGGCCACCGGGTCGGCCTCGGCTTCAGCTCGCAGCGACGCAAGCTGCCTGGCCGATGACACGTGCGCGCGAGCACGAAAGCTGGCAGGGGGCGCAAACGCCCGATGTTCTTGAAGCACCGACGAGATACGATCCGATGTGTCGGCAGACGTCGCCGCGCCGGATTTGGCAGACCTCGAAGCCATGGCAAGCCCCTTTAGAACAGAAACTACTTTACGATCGCTGAGATCGCCTTGAAGGTATCAGTACCGGCAACACGCAAAAGCTCGAACAGGATGGACTCCATCGTGGTGATGATCGCACCATGGGAACGCATGCGCTCGATGGCGATGCGCTTGTCGTTGGCATTGCGCGATGAGACGCAGTCCTCGACCACCACAACGGTCTGTCCCTGCGCCAAGAGGTCCAGAGCAGTCTGCAGAACGCAGACATGCGTCTCTATACCGAACAGGATCATCGTGTGACGTCGCGCTCCAAGCACCCGAGCTTCGATTGCATCGACGCCGCAGCAGCTGAAGGACATCTTCTCAAGGGGCTCATAGTCGCCAAGAGCCTCACTGATGGGTGCGATGGTGGAGCCAAGTCCCTTGACGTATTGCTCGGTGACCACGATCGGGACGTTGAGAGCACGCAGACCGCGTATGAGCCGACTGCAACGGTCGGCCAGCTCGTCGTGTCCGTTGATATGGGGGAAGAGTCGCTCCTGCAGATCAATGCACAGGGCCATGGAATGACTTGCGTCGAGTCGCATCAACTACCTCCGAACAGAGAGAAATGAACCTTGCGTGTGGCGCAAAACTACGACCTCTGCGTGATGATGACGCCCGCCAGAGCGATGCTCCCACCAACGATAAAAAGTGTCGTAGGCCATGTTCCCAAGATCGCAAGCGTAAGGATCGACGTCAGCACCGGCTGAAGGTTATTGAACACGGCAACCTTGCCGGAATCAAGTCGACTCAGCGCGTAGTACCACAGGGCGTATCCGATGCCCGACGTGACGACACCCAGATAGAAGAGCTGCCACCATAGTCCGCTGGCACCGTCACCTGCGAGTGGAGCGAGTCCGGTATCGACCGGCGCCATGAGCCACACCGGCAGGTAGAGGATCAGACCAGCGAAGAATGTCATGGCAATGGCCTGCACGGGACCATAGCGATCTACGATGCGCTGTCCATAGAGTGTGAAGGATGCCCACGAAAAGCTCGCCAGCAGAACCATGATATTGCCAAGCGTCTGACCGCCCGAGATGTTGGCACCCCTGTCTACCAGCACGATGCCGGCACCAATGAAGGCGATCACCACGCCGAGCATCTTGCCGGCAGCGATACGGCGCCGTTGAACAAACACCATCAGCGCCAGTACGAATGCCGGCGTCAGCGCATACGCAAGCGAAGCATTCGGAGGCGTGGTGTAGGACACCCCCCAGATGAACAGCAATTGGTTGATCGGCAGATTGACAAGGCCGAGTGCAAGGATGAGCCACAGGTCCGATGGATCGACGCGTTTCCAACGATCACGTCGTATGGCAAACCACAGCCCAAATGCCAGACATGTCCAAAGTCCGCGCACCAGCACAACACTGACCGGGTGAAGATGGGTAGCCGCATCCTTGGCTATGAGGTGCGTGCTCGACGCAATGAGCTGCTGCAGCAGCATGATCAGGTAGAGCGTCATGTCAGCAGATCGCGGATCAACTGCACCGAACTCTGCGACTGACGTTCATAACAGAGGTCACGCGAGGCCTCGCAGGCATCGGTCATTGCGGCACGCAGCCCGGGGTCGAAGACCTGACTCAGGGCAACGTCGATATCCTCGGGCAGCAACGCACGATCGACAAGTGGTCCGATCGGATGCTGCTCGACAAGGCTTCGCAGTGCCGGCAGATCGCTGGCCAGCACGGGGATGCGCGCCATCATGTACTCGAACACTTTGTTCGGCAGAGCAACCTCATAACTGAGCGACAGCGGCTCAATGAGGCACAGTCCCACATCAGCCCCGCAGGTAAGCGCATGTAGCTGGTCATACGGTACGCTTCCAAGCCAGTGCACACGATCCGAAACACCGGCCGCCTTTGCAGAACCGCGCAGGTCGGCCTCGGCCGGACCATTGCCGACGATCGCCAGGTGCAGATCGGGGCGAAGCGCCATTGCCCGGAACATCGGGGCCAAGCCGCGGCCGTGGTGCACAACTCCTTGATAGATGGCAAGGGGCGTACCTGCGCTGACCCCGCAGCGCCGGCGAAGGTCGCTCGCAACGACGTCACGATACGGCGGCGTGTTGAGCAGCACGAAGGGGCGCTCAGTAAGTCCATAACGTTGCTGCACAAGGTCGGCATCGAGCTCACCCGAGACAATCACGCGATGAACCCGACGCAGCATGGATCGCTCGTGCATCTCAAGGAGGCGTTGCTTCAGCCCCTTACCCTCGAGCGGTCCGAGAGCGAAATACAACTCTCTCATGTCATAGACGAGTCGAGCACCGCTACGTTGGGCAATGATAGCAGCCGCAGACAAAGCAAACAGATCCATGGCCACGACAAGTCGCGCGCGCACACTCTGCCGCGAGGCGTAACCTCTAAGAGACCACCAGCGCCGTGCGGCACGCCCCCCGGGATCGCTCCATTGAATCAGGTCAATGCCCGCCCCACCTTCAACGGCAGGGGGCTGATGGTCCTCGGACGCAGCCGCAGCCATGATCGTAACGCGAAGGCCTTCGGCCGAAAGGGCGCGCGCCAGGTTAAGGGTCCGCGCATCACGAGACACATCGGCAAGCGCCACAAGCAGCACGTCGGTGACCGGTGCTGATGGCACTATCGCAGATCCAGATGATAGGTGCTTCGCAGGATCCCTCGGGCGTCGAACCGTTCCTTGAAGTTGATCAGACTCAGTGACGGCGTCATGGG
>VERF01000107.1 GCA_018882895.1 Candidatus Kapaibacterium sp. | reverse complement strand
CGTTGCGCTCCACACCTATGTCTTGTGGCACACCGATGAGTACGATGGCGCGCTCGCAGCCATCAGGGATCTCCGAGGCGTGAACGATCACATCGCCCAGACGCAGATCCTGCGGATCTCCGGACTTGTGATACACGTCCGAAGGAACGCGAATCAAGGACCGACCAAGACCGGAACGAGCCATGGACGTTATCGTGAGATGACGAACGGTAGCGAGGTACGCAAACGTCCCGACTCGACCACCACCAGGTATGTGCCTGCGGCAAGCATGCTCGGCATGTCGAAGTCAGCCTCACCCAGTGACAGGTCGCCGGAATGCAGTTCTGCCACCGTGCGGCCCATGATGTCGCGCACGCTCACAGTAGCACCCCGCAGCAGATCCGCACGGAACACATCGAGCTTGATCGTGGCACGGTCGATCACGGGATTCGGCACAACCGCCACGCTCAAGGCCGTCGAAAGGTCCGACTCCTGCTCCTCGACGCTGGTCGTGCCTACGGTTCCGAGCAGGCGCACTTGCCGACCGGCGTTGCGCTCATCATTGGAGAAGATCCGAAGCGAGCCCGAGGTCGTGCCTGCATCTGGACGTTCGAAGGCAAGAATGACAACCAGAGAATCACCCTGCTCGATGTTGGCCGGCAGCGGCAGCGATGTTGACACTACGCTGAAGTGCTTGCGTACCGAGAAGGCCGACAAACTGTCGACGCGGAGTCCCGCCTTGTTGGCCGCACGGATAACGAGCCGCCGCTCGACCTTGGCCGGCGTTGGCGTCTCAAATGTTACCGTATCGGTGCTGACCTGGATGGTTGGCTTGATGGCCACCGTGAACTGTATCCAGGCACGATTTCCGAAATCAGGCTCAAAGGTCTTGATGGTATTGCCGCCCGACTTCAGAAGCAGACTCCCCGTGCCAAGCTGATCGCGCAAGAACCAAAAGTCGAGTCCATACCCGGCTCGGTTGATCAGCTCAAACTCGTAACACCCCGGCTCAAGATTGAGATCATAGGTAAAGAGCTTCTCGCTCTCAAGCTGGTCGACTTCCTGGATGACCGTGCCATCGGACCGTGTCAGGCGCCAGCTGTACTGTTCTTCGGCCTGACGGTTGGTACGAAGCGCGATCTGCAGATCGCCGTAGTATGAAGGGGGCATGACGAAGGCCGTACTGCGAGTGTTGTTCTTTGCATACTCGTCGCCGGCAGTACTTATCGAAGCCGTAAACGTCTGGTTACCGGAGGCCGTTGGCCATGTCGGCACAGGAAGCGTAACGGTGTCCTTTTCCAGGAATCCGAGTTTGCCCTTCCAGGTGAATGTTGCCTGCTTAGCCCCGTTCGCACCGTAGGTAATGGTGCATTCAGTGAGCTCCTTCGAGCCCGTGTTCTGGATGACGATTTCAGGGGCTCCGCATATCGGATTCATGCGGCTGTAGTATTCCCATGAGTTTGGTTTGCGGATATCGGAGATAGCAACGTCGGTCTTGAAGTTCGGCGCGCTATATCCGATAAGCTGTGTCGAAACCTCCCAGCGGCCCCAGTTCTCCTCGGCAGCTTCCTTCTTGATGCCGTAATCGATCGTTAGCTGTGACTTGCCCTGAGTAAACGGTGTTGCATCAAACTCGTACAGGTCCACCATCTCACCCGGACACCATCCCGTGCGGTCGATGAGCCACGTGCCCCCTTGTGGATACACGGGATTGTCGCCACATTCCTTCCACAGTCGCCACGTGAAGCGCTCGGTTCCATCGAGTGCGACGAAGTGGTTGCGCGGGCAGAACTCAGCGCAGTTGGTGGCGTTGCTGAACTCGTGTCCAGACGTCATGGTCTTGATGCGGAACATCTTCGCATCCGGGTTAAGCGCAACAGTCACCGGCGCTAGCGCCTTGTTAGCCAGAACGTCCGGATACCATGCTCCGCGCTCATAGATCACCTGATCGATCTGTTTGACGTCCCGTGCAGGCGTGCCTTTGATGAACATGAACGTCAGGTCGATCAGCTCCTGTTGATTGCCCGCCGAAAGCGTCACATTGTTTCTTAGCAGTGGGGCGAAGTCCGTAACGTCCACCTCCCAGCGGAATCCCTTTGGTCCGAGGTCCAGTCCGATTCCGTACGGCGTGATGTAGCGACCGATCTCGAAGTCGACGATCGGACTGAAGTATGGCGAAAGAACGCGTCGCAGCGTTGTCTGCGCCGGCACCACCACCGAGTCGACCTGCAGGCCGCCCTCGGACATGATCGGCAAGACGCCTGCTTCTTGAACCAGCAAGGTGTCGGTGGCAATCGTTGGGTGCTCGGGATCATCCAGAGCATAGACACGCGGCTGGACGGGTCGTGAGAAGCGGATCAGTGATGTGTAACGGGGCTCTTGGTCGACATCCACGTTATCCGTCGCATTGATCGCTTCGATGTCGGCTCCTGTCTCCAATGAGATCACCGGACGCAGCTCGCTTTGCTCTGTCAGGTGTCCCAGCTCATCGCCTGACAGGCGATGAACAACAGGCATGCCGAAGAGTGTCGCATCGTATCCGCTCACGGCAAGGTCGGCCGCTACTCGCTGATTCCGAACCAATTCGGCGTTGTAGTACGCCACTAGATTTTGATATCGTGGATGAGTGCCGGTAACGGTCCTGTGCATCCAGTCCTTGATCGTGTTCGAATCAAGGGCCACGTTCCACACCTGGAACTCGTCGATCAGTCCTTCATACGAGCCTGAGCCCCCTGAACCGATGAGGAACCGTGTAATACCATCCATCTTCCGTGTGCGCCTGTCGCCCTCGTGGAACAGCGAGCCATTGAGGTAGATGCGCATGAACCCTGTGCGAGCCTTTGTGAAGACCCAGTGATTCCATCGGCCTTCGGTTTGCTGGGCGATCGCTGCCTTTTCGATGCGATCGTATGCACCGTTCTTTGGATCGATGCCACAATCCCAGTACACAACCTGGTTGTCCCAGGGAAGATGGATGTTCAGGACGCGTCGGCCCTGTGCATCATAGGCTTCGACCGTGTTGTGGGCGCGTGGGAGCTTTTGCGCGTTGCCCCATGACCAGAACGAGATCGACACTTCATCGGAGAGGTCTTTGCCGATCTCGGTTGGGACCGAGATCATGTCGCCAGCCGTGAATGAGAAAGCACGTCGTGTAGGATCGGCCACAGTTCCCATGATCGGCGCCATCCCTGCTTCAAGAACAATGTTCTCGGTGGCACCTGAGCACGATAAATCAACGGCGATATCGGACGTTCCGTCCCACGTGAAGGGGGCTGAAAACGGAACATGCTTGGCGCTGTTATCCAGATTCACATTTCGGCGCACCACGGTCTGATAGCCCTCGGAGTGCTGCAAGAAGCGTTCAACGTTTGTACCATTGATGCCGTTGCTGACGTGCTTCATCCGGATAGTCAACATCGTGACGATACCCTGCGTGCGCGTGTTGACGATCATACCGTAGATCGGCCCTGCCTTTATCTGATTCTTCGTCAGCTCGCTCGCCGTCCACACGAATCTGCCTCGTCCACCGCTCTTCTTGAAGATGGAAGCAAGGTCAAAGCCGCCGTTGCCCATCCGTGTGAACTTCCCAATCAGGCCGCCTTTGCGTGTAACGTTTGTGGCCTGATATCGTACGCGTGGAGTGACGACATTGGTGGTGTAGGAGAACGAATCCGGGGAAGCCCCCTTCACCCGAAAGTTCGGCTGCATCATCCGCGTTGAATCGAACTCACCCGTCGAGTCGCGCAGCATCGTATACGTCAGGTAGTCCCACTCCCCGCAGTCAAATCGATCCTGCGTGGTTGCCGGATCGCACTTGAGCGTGTAGAGCATGACCACCTTCTCGTAACGCTGAGGCGGCGGAAAGAGCCACGTACCGGAACGCTTGGTGGTGTCCTTGAAAGTAAGCGTCTTGACGAGGATGGTATCGCCCGGTTGCGCATTTGAAGCTGCACACAGCGAGATCATTCCAAGGGTCAACAG
>VERF01000106.1 GCA_018882895.1 Candidatus Kapaibacterium sp. | reverse complement strand
TCTGCAAGCTGTCATGGGCTGAAGCCCTGGGAAAGAGAAGGGCTTCAGCCCAATCAAGATGAAAACCATCTGTAGGCTCTTTGCACAATTGCCCAGGGCTTCAGCCCTGGGAAAGAGGCAGAGATGCCATTGAATACACACAACACCCCCTGGGCATCCTCCATCTTCCCAGGGCTGAAGCCCTGGGCAATTGTGCGAAGAGCAGAGGCCTTAAATCTGCAAGCTGTCATGGGCTGAAGCCCTGGGCAATTGTAGGATAATGTTGCGTCATCAGTAATCAGTAATCAGTAATCGGTAATCAGTAATCAGTAATCTCTATCTTCGCCCCATGCCTATTGTCCTTTTGTTTCTGATCGCAGTAGGACCCCTTTTTGCCACCACAATTTCCGGGACGATCCTCGAGAAGGGGAGTAAGGAAGTTGTTGTTGGGGCGACAGTGGCGCTGCATCGCGATAGCTTGGTGCCGGGCAGAAAGCCTGTGCGTGGGGCATACTCGAACCGCTATGGATTCTTTTCGATCGGCAAGGTCGACCCCGGAAAGTATGCCGTGGTTATCACGTCCGTTGGATACTCACCGTTCGTAGCTGCGGTGGTGGTGCCAGAGGATGGTGCCGATATCGCGCTCGATGTCGAACTGCAGCCCAGAGACGTGCGGTCGAAAGAGGTCGTGGTGACCGCGGAGCGGGCCTCCACAGCGCTGGAGCGTCAAAGTGTGATCACCATCGCCCCCTCATTCATCAAAGAAATGCCGGCTATCGGTGGGGAAGTTGATGTGTTCCGTGTGCTGCAACTTCTGCCGGGTGTGAAAGCAGCCTCGGAACTGTCAGCCGGACTCTATATCCGCGGTGGATCGCCGGACCAGAACCTTGTGCTGCTCGACGGCGTCACAGTGTACAACCCCTCGCACCTGGGCGGTTTCCTGAGCTCGTTCCATGCCGATGCTCTTCGCGATGTGAAGCTCATGAAGGGGGCTTTTCCGGCGGAATATGGCGGACGTCTCTCCAGCGTCATCGACATCACGATGAAGGAGGGCAATGCCGAGCGCATCAAAGGATCGGGTAGCGTCAGTCTCATCGCCTCGGGTTTGCAGATCGATGGTCCGATCGATTCGACCACCACCTTCATGGTGTCGGGCCGACGTTTCTATCTGGACCTGCTGGTGGGTCTTGCCGCAATGACTCTGGGCGCCGATGATGTGATCCCGCAGTATTACTTCTACGACCTCAATCTGAAGCTCAACAAGCGGCTCGGTCAGAACGACCGACTGTTCCTCAGCGGATACTTTGGCCGCGATGTCTTAGCCTCGGGTCCGGACACGGAAGGATCGTTCGATATCGGATGGGGCAACTCCACGGCGAATCTGCGTTGGACGCATATCGTAAACTCTGATGTGTTCACTTCTACGTCGCTCATCTACACAGATTACACCTTCGGTACTGAACTCAGTGCAAGTAATCCCGGCTCGTCAGACGATGCGACGTTTGGGGTGCGCAGTCGTATTCGTGATCTGACGCTCCGCTCGGAACTGCAATGGTCCGCCGCAGCGAACCACCAGGTCAAGGCCGGACTCGACGTTACGCGCCACGTCTTTCAGAGTTCGGTAGGGGGCTCACTGATCGAGATCGATACGTCCATCGTTCGTGCCGATGACATTGTAAGTGTCGACGCAGCACTGTACATGCAAGATGAGTGGACGATCACCGATGAGCTTCGGGCCAATCTTGGAGGTCGTCTCTACTGGTTCCAGCAAGGGGGCTGGTTGCGCTTCGAACCGCGTGCCTCGATGTCGTATGACCTTACGCCAACATCCAGCCTCACCGGGTCTTTCGCCATCGCCCATCAGTTCCTGCACCTGATCGTGCGTAACGATGTGTCGCTGCCAACGGATGTGTGGTTCCCTTCAACAAGCAACATTCAGCCGAGCAGGTCGGTGCAAGGGGTGCTGGGGTATCAGAAGAGCTTCGACGATAACACGTGGCGCTTCACGGCAGAGGCATACTACAAGACCATGGAGAACCTCTACGAGTATCGCGATGATGCGGAGTTCACCATTGGCGTTCCCCTGGAGTCCCAGTTCACCTCCGGAAGCGGTCTGGCCTACGGACTCGAGCTCTTCCTGCAACGTCAGATCGGTGACCTCACGGGGTGGATCGGATACACGCTTGCGTGGACGGAGAGGACCTTCCCCGAGCTCAATGGCGGCAAGACGTTCACACCGCGCTACGACCGACGTCACGACGTCTCGATCGCCCTGCAGTATCGCATCGGTGAGACGTGGCGTCTGGGTGCGACATGGCAATTTGCCACTGGTGCTGCCTACACGGTCCCCTCAGCCCAGTACCTCGCCGGCGAGACGGACTGGGGCAACACCATCGATTACTACACGGAACGCAATGCGTTCCGCATAGCCCCGTTCCACAAGATGGACGTGAATCTCATCAACGAGTTTACGTTGTTCGATCTGCCGTGGGAGTTCAGCATCAACATCTACAACGTCTATAACAGACGGAATCCGTTTGCACTGTTTACAGCTCAAGAGTACGATCAAGCATCGGGGCAGTGGGTGAGGAAGTTCAAACAGTTCACGCTCTTTCCGATCATCCCAACCATTGGTCTGCGGTTCTCATTCTAAGGTGTCGCTGTGATCAAACGCTACTTCGCCCTGCTCAGCATTGTTGCCGCACTGTCATCCTGCCAGGTGCCGGTGGACGTAGAGCTCCCTCATACAGAGCGCCTGGTGGTTGATGGCTTCGTGGGGCTTTCACCCGAGTACGGCGAGCTGCGCGTGCTGCGCACCCTTCCGCCCCTTGCCCGCGTAAACGTTACTGATATGATCGTTCCAGACGCTGCTGTTGTGCTCGAATGGAAGGGGGCTCAGGGCGGCACGTTCATGCTCGAGAGGAACCCCGACAGCGTCACATTCGCCCTACCTAATGAAGCCGAGTCGTGGGAGGACGGTATCGCGGTGCTGCGCGTACAGGGAATTGGCAAGACCGCCACGGCCACTACAAGGATCCCGGGTCGGCCGGTTGTGCTCAGTACTCGGGTGGTCGACAGTGTCAGTTTTTACGGCGCAAAGATGAAGTACGTGCTTGCGGATGTCGAAGTCGACCGTTCATCCGTTGTATGGACCCAAGATGAGTTCATGTTTAGCGGAGACAGGCGCCCCCTTGCCGGATACCATAGATGGGTCGTCGCCCCCTTCGATCCATTGTCATCTTCATCGCGCACAACAATGCGGATTGTTGCCTATGACAATACCTATCTCGAGCCCGACTCCGTAACTATTACCATCATGTCCGGCGACCCAGCCTTCGAGCGCTATCTTCGATCACCCTACGGCAGCGGCGAGAGTATCTTCGGCTTCAGTGGCGTCAACCCCTGGTTCAACATCCAGGGCGATGGCATCGGCCTGTTCATCGGGGCAAGCAGCACGACGATCAATGTAATGCTGAGGTGATTACGGATTACGGATTACGGATTACGGATTACGGATTACGGATTACGGATTACGGATTACGGATTACGGATTACGGATTACGTCACAAAGATCCCATGTTGCAGACATGTGCTTCCTTCGATCAAAATGGATGATTCGATGTGTATGGCCGGCGTTGTGCTGCACGTTCCTTCTCTCCTGCGCAGCCGTGCAGACGGTGCCCGTGCGATTTGTATCTGCAGCACCGCAGGGAACGGGGCTTCGCATAGCGGTAATTGGTGATCAGCAGCGTACCAGCAGGTACGAGATCTGGCGGGAGCGGAAAGGGGCTCATGAGCGCGTTGTTGCAGGGATGCTTGCACGGAAGCCGGATGCCTTGGTGATACTTGGCGACATGGTGTTTGACGGGGCCGATGATGACGATTGGGCCTTCTATGATCGCCTGATGGCGCCTGTGGCGGAGGCTGGAATTCCGTGCTTCACCATCTACGGCAACCACGAATACCTTCGAAGCAGTCAAGCTGCGGAGCGCAACGTCCGAATGCGCTTCCGCGGTATGCGCTCAACCTGGTACAGCACCGTGATGGACTCGATCGCCTTTGTGATGATCAATACCAACTTCAAGCGTATCAC